>DAHXMP010000120.1 GCA_027371665.1 Bacteroidota bacterium
GCAGCATTTCGCAATTTATGTTTTTTTCGTTCGTGCCTTCGCTGGCTTGCTCAGTATGACTCAAGACACAGTTGCCGAGCAAATCGAAAATATTTATTTGCACCGTAGCTGTAGCAGGAGACGAAAACTTCAATCTGAACACATCCGAAGCGGGATTGGGGACAACTCTTAAATCAATTCCATTTTCAGTTTCTTCGGTAACACTACTATGGTGTGGTGCCGAGCCTTGATAAACCGGGAAAAAAGTTTCTGAGAATTGGTAAACCGCCAGGCTGTCGGTCTGCTGTACTTTGATACGGTAGTTGTTGCCTATCATCTGATTTGATGGTATAGACCAACTAAACTGACCGAGTGAAGCCTGTACGTTTGTGTCAATCGTGGTGAAGGTTGCCGTTGATATGTTCCACAGATAAAGATTGACATAATTATGGAAATACGATGTGTCCCACCTGACTGTTTGTGTTGTGCTCTGAGCCCAGAACTCGCCGTTCTCGCCGCCGTTGGGATTGAAATCCGCAAATAAGATAAGGGTCAGGGCTATTAAGCCGAGCAAGCCTGCAAGAAATTTTACGGTATTATTTTTCATATTGAACTCCTTTATTATTTAAAATTTCATTTCAAAATCAAAAGTGGAGTAGTTTCCACTGTGCCACATTTCTGAAGCCTGACAATGTAATAACCTGATGGAAGACTATTTACATTAATTGTATTTTCGTTCAATCCCTCCGTACTATACCCATTTTTGCTATAGACTTTGTTCCCAAGATAATCGAAAATACTAATTTGAAATTTTGAAGCTTTGACTGTGCTAAACCTCAGCCTGAATACCATATTTGCGGGATTTGGATAAATCTCAAATGCGTTTTTAACTGAACTATTATCATCAACATTATTTAATGTGTTATTCCAGATAATGACAGAACCGTCATCATTGCCTCCCGCAACAAACCTGCCGTCAGGCGAAAAAGTAATAGCTTTTATTGGAGGAAATATTGAATCTTCTCCGGTTACATAAGTATCAGGGATTTTATAATAAGGATTATAATCATATTGAGCAGCTACTTGTTTATTTTTAAAATCCCAGATTTTTATAAGAGGCTCGATAAGTCCTGTGGCAAGATATTTTTCATCATTTGAAAATGCGAGAGAAAAAATAGGCAATGTATCATAATTATATGTCCATTTTACTGAATCAACATCAAACACAGCAAAATCATCCCAGCTATCGTTTGAAGCTAAATAATTATTATGAACAGATATTGTTAATGGAAATCTATCAAAATAATAACCCATAAAATAATTATAATTATGCTTTATTTCTGTGCCAGTTAGAATATCATATAATTCAAGTGTTTTATCACCGCTTTGTACATGACCATTAAATACATAAATTTCATTATCATCTTTGAAACTTAATAAAGCAATTTGCCCTTGGACTTTAAAAGTTTTAATTAAGGTTTGATTTTTTAAATCCCAAATATAAACCATGCTATCTAAACCCCCGCTTGCAAGATATTTTTCATCTTTTGAAAATGCTAAGCTTATAATTGTTTTTTTATTCCCGTTCAAGAACAAAATAAGAATTATGGAGATGAATTCTATTTCCCTTTTG
>DAHXMP010000127.1 GCA_027371665.1 Bacteroidota bacterium
CCTGGCTTGTTAATAAAAATACTCTTGCTTTGTGTGCCAGGAGAGTTAAGCTAGACGAGTTTCTCATGATGAGTCACAGTGCGTCTAAGTCCCTGGAGCAGGGGAGCGACTCACTTCTTGCAGATGCTCTCGAAGCTATTATAGCGGCTATTTATCTCGATTCGGGTTTTGAGGAAGCATCGAAATTTATTATTCGTTCGCTTCTTCCAATAATCCTGAATACAGATGTCATGACTGATACTAACTATAAAAGTATCCTGCTTGAAAATATTCAATCAGGCGGGAAGGAAGCACCGAGATATGAAGTGTTGAATGAAGAAGGCCCGGACCATGAGAAAGAATTTACGATTGCTGTTTATGTCGGTGATGAAATTCTCGGTACCGGAAAAGGTAGAACAAAGAAGCAGGCTGAACAAAATGCCGCTCTTGAAGCATTGCAATTAATGAATTTTACGATAAATGAAAAATAAGAAAGTTGATTATGGTTCCTTTAATTTTTGAAAAAAGTAAAGCAGGACGCAAAGGTTATTCCCTGCCTGCTATCGATATCCCATCTGCGAAAATTTCCGATATTTTTCCTGATAGATTTATCAGGAAATCTGACATCGGATTGCCGGAAGTAAGTGAAAATGAGATTGTGCGGCATTTCGTTAAACTGTCGCAACTGAATTACAACATTGATGAAGGAGTTTATCCCCTTGGTTCCTGTACAATGAAATATAATCCTAAGGTTAATGAGAAAACTGCAGCAATGTCCGGCTTTGCCGAATTGCACCCTCTTGTGAATGAGAAAAATGCTCAGGGTGCTTTGCAGTTAATGTATGAACTTGGCGAATGTCTAAAAGAAGTTGCCGGTTTACCCGGTGTTACTTTACAGCCTTCTGCAGGTTCACAGGGTGAGTTAACAGGCATTATGCTTATTCGTGCTTACCATCTCGACAGGAAAGATACAAAGCGAACCAAGATTCTGATTCCAGACTCGGCACACGGTACTAATCCCGCTTCGGCGGCAATTGCGGGATATC
>DAHXMP010000157.1 GCA_027371665.1 Bacteroidota bacterium
AATGGATGAATATTAACCGTGGTGATATTATTCGTGTTGGTGGTAGAGATTACCTCGTTAGAGGTAATCTGAGTGAAACCCGATTTGGTATTGAGGACCAGCCAAAATACTGGGTTTTCAGTGCTATTGACATACGGAATAATGAAGATAAGATTATTAAGACGGTTTTTCATGAGGAATTCATTGCGCATATAGGAATACTTAAAATAAGATGCTACAGGAGCCCTGAAAAAGAAGCGGAAGTTTTAGAACTGGTTAGTGATGACCCAAGATTTATGCAGGGTAAAACTTTCTATGATGATAATAACAATGCAATCAGGGTAATTGATTTTATTAAGGGAACTTCAATTTTCAATTATGTGTATTTGATTAACAAAACGCATGAGCAGTATTTTTATGAGGATTTGCCCGGGATTTTAAGAAAGCTTAAAGATTCTTTTCTGGCTATCAGTTATTTGCATAGAAATAAGATTTGCCATGGAGATATAAGAAATGACCATATCATTATCGAAAAATTCTCCGGTGAATACAAATGGATTGATTTCGACCTGAAACAGGACGTTAGCGACTTTGATATGTGGAGCATGGGGAACATTATATCCTATACAGTCGGTAAGGGAATCAGAACATTTAACCAGATACTTAAGGGTAAGGATTTTTCTGATGATGTAAAAAATAATCTTGAGCCCTCAGACAGTTCTGCTTTTCACAATTACAGGGTGATGAACCTGGTTAAACTTTATCCCTATATTCCCCCTATACTTTCGGAAATTCTAAAACATTTTACCATTACGCCCAAAATATTTTACAGGGATATTGATGAATTTTGTGATGAATATTACGAAATGCTGGAAAAGGAATTTCCCGCTTAAATTTGTATCGGCAGTTTGACTGTAAATTAGTTGTTCTATAAAACTAAAATATAATTTTGAAATTAATGCAAAATATTAGGTAAAAAAAGATATGAAGGCAATTATCATAGGTGGAGGGAAAGGCTGCCGCTCCCTTTTAAAGCTCACAAGGAGTGCAACACTTAAAGAGTTCACAATTAATGTTCTTGGTGTGGTTGACATTCATGTTGATGCCCCTGGTATGGTATATGCCCGGGAATTGGGTCTGCATACTTTTTCAAGCCTTAAGGAAGCATTTAACAACCTGAATTTTGAATTAATTATCGAACTAACCGGGAAAGATACATTTTTAGAAGAATTATATAAGAATTTAAAACCGGGAATTAAATTAATTGACCATACTATGGCTCGTATATTTTGGGACCTTCTTAATGCACAGGAGAACCAGATTTGGCAATATGAGGAACTGGAACGGCTCGAAAAAAAGCTGGAAAATGAAAAGACCTTTTTGCAAAGCATATTTGACAGTAGTGCAGATATGTCTATTGTTATGGATACTAACAGAAATATTGTCAGAGCTAATAAGAAATTTTATGAGTTTACGGGCAAACATCATAATGATGTTATTGGTAAAAAGTGTTATGAAGCCTTAAACGGTACTGTTTTGGAATGCTATAACCAGGAATTTTGCCAGATGATTCATGATATGATGGCAACCGGTAACCAACAGGTTATTGTTAGAAAAACACCCCCGCCAAACGAAACTCACTGGGAAGTTGCACGTTCACCGATTAGAAACGAGTCTGGTGAAATAGAAGCTGTGTTAGCTACCTGGCATAAAATTACGGAAAGAGTAATGCTAATGAGAGAAATTGAAAGTGCTGAAACAAAATTTCGCAGTTTCATTAATTCGGCACAGGACTGGATTTCTATTAAAGGACTCGACGGCAGGTACATGGCTGTTAACTCGGCTATAGCAAATTCCTATCATTTAAAGCCCGAGGATTTTGTCAATAAAAAACCCGAAGAAATTCTTCCGGCAAGAATGGCTGAAACAATCAAGCTTCATGATAAAGAAGTCCTGGCAAAAAGAAAACATCATTATTACGATGAATTAATACCGATTGACGGGCAAGACCATCACTTCCAGACAATCAGGTTCCCGTTGACTGATTACAGCGGCGAAATTATCGGTGTTTGTACCATTGCAAGGGATACAACCAGGGAATTTTTATTACAGGAACAGCTTGTACAAAGTGAAAAGCTTGCCGCTCTCGGAAAGCTTGCTGCCGGTATAGCCCACGAGATAAATAATCCCCTGACCGGTATCATGGCTTATACCGAGGATATGCTTTCCGATACTCCTGCCACAGATACAAAACATGATGACCTTAAAGTAATTTTGAGAGAAACAATCCGATGCAGGGACATTGTCAGAAACCTTCTGGATTTTTCCCGGCAGGATAAACCCAAATTGGAAATTGTTGAACCAAATAAAATAGTTGCTGATTCTCTTGCATTACTTGAAAAATTACCTCAATTCAAAGATATAACAATTCATAAAGAATTCGATGAGAAAGTCCCCTTGATTCACTCAGACCCACAGCAAATGCTTCAGGTTCTTTTAAACCTGTTTCTGAATGCCGCCGATGCCATGCATTTTAAAGGTAAAATCATTATTCATACAGGTTATGACAGGAAGAAAGATAAATGCATTATTTCTGTCGAGGACTCCGGGCCGGGGATACCGGAGAATTTAATTGATAAAATTTTTGAGCCCTTCTTTTCGACTAAAGGAACTAACGGGCTTGGTTTAGCTGTTAGCTGGGGTATTATCGAAAGGCACACGGGTACAATTGAAGTTGACACTTCCGAAGGTGGTGGTGCTGTTTTCAGGTTGATTCTTCCTGTTTACAGGGAATCTAAAAAAGTTCAAGCAAGTAAAATATTGGAGCGCTAATAATGGATAATAAACTAAATATTCTAATAGTGGACGACGAACAAATTGTACTGGACAGTATCAGGAAGCTTCTTAAGAATGAACCGGATTACAATTTATTAACTGCTCTGTCTGTTGACGAAGCGTTCAAAGTAATGGCCATCAATCATATTCATATTATATTGACCGACCTCATGATGCCTGAAATTGACGGGCTCGAATTTATGAAAATACTCAAAGACAATCATCCAAACATAATCGCAATTATGATTACCGGCTATGCTACAATCAATACCGCTTTGCAATCAATGCAGTTGGGAGCATTCGATTACCTTGCCAAGCCATTTACAAGAGAAGAATTGATAAAAGTTGTCCGTAGAGCTGCCGGACTTGCTATTACAATTCTTAATGCTTCTGATTCCGATATAGCAAAACTTAAGGTATCAGAATCCGAAAAGTTCATGACAACATTGGGCAGTATTGGTGAACATTCCTGGCTAATGAGAGATGACGACGGGACTGTTTTAATCGGAGCAGAAAGGTCATTTCTATACAGTATTGGAAGGATTCTAACTGTTTATCTGCCTTCTGTAGGGGATGAGCTGAGGCATGGAAGTGTTTTCTTCCAGGTATTTTCTACTGATTTACGTTCACTTTCTCTTTTATCTCCACTTTCAGGTACGGTGATTGAAGTAAACGAAAGTATAAATAAAGACCCTAACGGAATCCTTCAGGACCCTTATGGCAAGGGATGGCTCATAAAAATTAATCCGGCAAACTTCGAAGAAGAAATCAAGCTGATGGGTAGGTAATTATTGTTTTAATAATTTTCCAACAGCACTAATACATTTCTTGCTTTTTATTTATTTTTTATGTAACTCAATAGCAGTTTTTCCCACGAGAATATTTTGTACTTTTTTATATAGATACGTTTAATACTGTCAGTCGGCTTCAGGACTGAATCTTGACGTTCTTTTAATTTTTTTATGAAAATATTTCGAGACCTTTTGGCATTTCATGTGTCATTATAATAGTTGAACTATTGTAAAAGGAAAAAACTATGAAAACAAAGAAAAAATTTTTGGGAGTGCTTTTCTATTCTGCTCTATTAATTGCTTTCTTTAGCATTGGCAGGTTGCAAGCCGGAATAGAAATAGATACAACTAATCCCTGCTGGCGTTTATTATATCCAGACGACCCGATTCACGGTTCTTACAATCCTGATTCTGTTATGATTGACACATGTGCAACAACCAGACCCATGTTTCCTGTTTTATATGCTTATAAATGGTTTAAAATATTATTACCACCTGGAGCATTAAATGTTCCTTGGGCACCAAGAGATTCATTAATTATAAGAAATTGGAGGGATATTGATACAAATTTTACTGAATTAAGGAATGGTTTTCAAAATTTAGAAAATAAATTCAGTCCTTTCATTATGAAAAAAGAATTTCCAGACATAATTGATACATTAGAAGGAGCCAGTGGTCTATATTTGTTAAAATTTGAAAAATATTTTAATATTGATACTTTAGTTATCTATTTAAAATTAATAAATGGAATTTATGATGCTAATTATGATATGAGGGCAACACAATTATTAAATAATATAATAGATATAAATTCACAGGAAGCTAAAACTGATATTGAAATAGAACAAAAAACTAATGATAATAGAATTGAAATATATATTCATAAATTTCAAAGACTTTGTAAGACAATAGATATATATAATTTGAACTTAAAAAAAATTTTACAATATCATATGTTAAATAATAATAATACACACATTATTCTTGATATTTCAAATTTAACAACAGGTATTTATTTTCTTCATTATGGAAATATCATAAAGTCATTCATTATTTTGAATTAAATAATTATTATAATAGAACTTGCTTATATTAAAATATTATTTCTTAGGTGATATATGAAGAGGGTGATTTATATTTTTTCGGTCATTTTTTTTATGCTTTTCGCTTACAATTACTTGTACTCACAAATTGATTCTAGTTTAAAACTTTTATATCCTCATGACCCGGACCAACATTCATTCAATCCTGATTCAGTTATGATTGACACATGTGCTACAACAGACCCTACATTTCCAGTTTTATATGCATATAAATGGTATAATGTATTTTTACCCTCTGGTTCTTTGATAATACCATGTGCTCCAAGAGACTCTATAGTTTATAGAGAATGGAGTGATATTGATACTAATTTTATTGAATTACGCGAAGGTTTCCAAATGATTGAAAATAAATTCGGTCCTTTTATTTTAAAAAAACAATATCCTGATGATACTGATTCATCACACTTAGGAAGTAGGAGTTGTTATATAAAATTTGAAAAATATTTTAATATTGACACAGTCACTTATTATTTGAATAATGAATTGATATAATAAATTTATTGTTGATTGTTTTTTCCTAATCCTTTAAACATTTTTAATTGCAGAGGGGCAATTCTGTTTCCTACTTATGTGTTTTTTTAAAACTCGGAGATAATATCTTTTTGTTTTGCAACATTTTTTTCTTAATTTGCGTTTGTATATTTTGTGTTGTCGTATTTGTATTTTGTTGTTGCAATTAATAAGTCTTAAAAAAATAAAGGCTTGAAAATAAAATGAGTGCTGAAAAAAATCCGGTATGTATTTATTGTAAAAGTTCTAAAGTAATTAAACACGGGCAAACCTCGACAGGAAATAAGCGTTACAGATGCCGAAATTGCGGCAAGACTTGGGTGCTTGAAAAAAATGAAGCCGTTAGGCCTGATTTATCGGACATTGCCGAAGCTTACCTCAGCGGGCGAACCTGCCGTGACCTTGTCTCTGTATATCATAGTTCTCCACTGAGAATCAATCAAAAAATCAGGGAATTTCTCGAAGGATGCCCTCACTGGGAAGATTATTTAGACGCATGTGTTCCACAACATCACACAAGACTGATTTACCTTATTGGGAGAAATTTTTCCTGTATGTGTAAAGGCTCTAAAGCTAACACGATGTTTCTTGCAATGGCTGTTGATGCACTATCTACGGTTGTTCTCGGTTATGAAATTGCTGCCAAAGATTCAAAAAACCTTTGGATGCAGTTCCTTGACAGGCTTAATAGCAGGGGAATTTCCTGTGAAACCTTCATTACAAACGGCGCCAGGCATATCGAGGAAGCAATTCAAACTTCATATCCGGAAGCAACGCTGAAAATTACATACCATAAAGCATATAGAGACAAAGAATTAACTTGCTGCCTCTCGAGATTGCCTGTTAATATTAAGCTTTTCAACGAAGCATTAAAGATATTTGAAGGAGTTAAACATCCTAATCTATTGCATTATCTTAACGATGATGGTGGACATAAGGCTAAAGAAATCCTTAAATCTGCACCCGAGATGTTTGCTCACAGGCTGAAGGAGAGATTAGATAATAAACCGCGTGTACGTATTGACGGCTTAGGCACTGCTTTCAAAATGCGGTTTGAGAAATTTCACATGCTGAAAGACAATCCAAATCCTGTAATCAATGGGTGGATAGCAAAATGGATGGTTAACAGGATTGAAATGGGTTTCAGCCGATTATCCGTTTATATGCAGTTGCCTGTTGCTACTTCATTCAAAGCATTTTCCTGCGGGAATCTCCCTGTTTTATTGCAGTTAAGCCAGGACAGCCCTTTGCTGAAATCATTCATCGTTGAAATTGCGACACGGGCTTTGCAGGTTCCTGGAGTAAATTTCACTTGCGAAATGAAGCTCGATAAATGCAGCCTGATTCAGTATCCTTGATCTAAGTCAATATCTTTGTATTGTTTAGGTAAAATTAAGTAAATTTTAAAATATTCAATATTGGATTTGAATTCAAATATCATATCTAAAAAATATCTTTAATTTTTAAATTATTTTGATATTATTTACTATGTGTCGTTTCTCTGTAAGAGCTAATTTCCAGCTTTGATGCAAGCTTAAAAACAGCATCAACATAGTCTTTGCTGTTATTGTAATTATATACGGCCTTCCGCCAGCTATCCTGGGTGTCGCTCCAGCCGTTCTTTTTAAGGTAATTTGCCACGCTGAAAATCGCATCGTCCGTATTGAACAAATCCACTACCCCATCACCGTTGCCGTCAACAGCCCAGCTTAGGTAGCTCGAAGGAAGGAACTGCGAAAGCCCGAACGCACCTGCCCATGAACCCGTCAGGTCTAAAATCTGGATAGTTGAGACTTTATTTATTTTGCTGAGAGAATAAAGCTCGTTAATAGCCCACTGCGATTTCCGCACTGCCCTCGACTTTATTTTCTTGTCAAGTTCTTTCAGTTCCGATGAATCACCGGTGAAATTTTCTCTAAGCTCCTTTTTATTTAAGTCTATGAACTGTGGCTGGTCTGACATAGCCGTACTTACCAGTACCGACGCAATATGATTATCCCCCAGGTAAGCTCCCTGCTTAGTTTCCACCCACAGGATTGCAGTAATCACTTCCTTCGGCACTCCGAACCGGTTCTCACACCTGTTCAGGCTTTCGAGGTTATTGCTGATAAAATCCCTGCATTTTCGTACAGAAAATGCATTATAGTTTTGTGAATAGTCAACTTTCTTCAGGAATCCGGTAACATTAATCTTGACATACTTTTCATTAAATTTTGTTCTCGAATCGGAAATAATTGAGTAAATAAATGAAGAATCGGTTCCCTTCTTAATCAGCTTTTCAATGACAGGTTTGAAAAAATCAATCTTCTGCTCTTTGCCTCCTATAAAAAATGAGGATAAGGAGATTCTCTCAGTAGTTGCAATAATCAAAACCATAATAATTATTGAAATATCTATTGATTTCATGATATTACGTGTATATGTGCCGAGCTTCCACATATAATCTATGGCTGTATGTAACACAAATTTTCAGTATTAATCACGATTTACGACTTTTTATGTTGTTAAAATTATAAAAGTTATAGGAACTGAAGAATAAAAAGTTTTCAACAAATAATAAATCATTCATTTAATCCTGTGCATGGATTTGTCGGGAGCGAAGACATTATCGTTATCCGCATACTTTTTACAAAACTTCTGCAATTGAGCAGTAGAACATGTGAGAGTTATATAATCGTCGTTCCCATGCATGAAGTAGCTTACATGCAATTTTTTTTCATTTGCCTGGAACCATTTGTAATTAATTTCGGCAAGACCCAGAGTGTCTTTTGAAAGGAATACTTTATAGAATGTATGAGCCGGCACGAAATATTCGCTATTCGATAAAATATTGTAACATTCATTTGTATTGTTATTCAGATCCGGGTATAAATCCATGAAAAGAAACCCGCCTATTTTACCGGTCATGGCAATTAACCTGGTAGTATCGCTTGTGCCGTTGTTATTTTTTTCGATAACGGATACCTTACAATAATTGCATACCCCCGAGCTGTCCTCAGGGGAGCAGGAATTAAATTCCATGAAACTACTGCTGTCGGAGTTTGCCCACTTTCCGAAAAGCTGTGTTTCCATTACAAGCTGATTCTTTTCAAATAAAGGATTTAGTGAACGGATACAGGAATTGAACAGCACAAATGCAAATATGACAAAAGCCAGATAAATTGATTTCATAATAAATCCCAAAAAATCGGCACAAGTATCAATTATAAGCTCCGATTTAAATTAATTATAATTAGAATGATTTGCAATTTTTTTTTTTATTTTATTGCAACCAAAACCTAAATTTTGTGTTGTTAGTTACTAAAGAAATCGTTCTTTTAAATAATTTTAAACCAAAATTAGAAAAAGAGTGTCAAAGAATCAAAATAGAATTTTAAATTTATTTTAATAATCAATATCAGGAGATTTTTATGAAAAGATTAACAGCAGTATCATTAGCTGGATTGTTAGTTGTAATGCTTTTGGTTTTCAGTTCATGCCAGAAGAATCAACCGACCAGTCCATCCACAGACCAGTACAGTGCCCAGGATTTCAGCCTGCCCCCGGTCAGCAATACACCAAGCGATATGAGTGACGCAACAGATATTGCGGATATTCAGATGCAGGTTCCGAACGGTTATTCTAACGAAGACTGCCAGGTAATGGGCTGGAGCGGCAATCAAGGCATGGGCATGAATACGGAAATGAGAGGAGGAGGCTTACAAAGATGGTTGTATTTAGGCAGAATATTAAGACAACTTAAGCTCGATTCAACACAAGTTCAGCAAATCAAAGGTTTTATTAAAGATTATATTTCCTGTGTCCATGATGCTATGGTGGCATTGCGCCAATCTGAAAAGACTATTATCCAGAATGCTAACCAGAACAGGAGATTAATATTAGATTCTCTGAAAAACGGGCAAATTACTGTTAAAGAAGCTATGGCAGATTTGAGACTGCTTAACCAGACAACGAGACAGGAACTGAAAGATAATCCCGCAAGAATAACTGCTTGCGAAGCGATTAAAGCCTGCCGTGAAACTTTGTTTACGAACATAGAATCGGTGCTCACACCAGACCAGTTAACAATATGGGATGCTTGGAAAGCAACTCTTCCTGACATTCCCTGCAGTTAAAATTTATTATAAGAATTAGCAAAAAGAAACCGGCACCACCGCCGGTTTTTTTTATTTAAAATAATATGGAAATCAAAAAACAATTTATTTGTTCATAATAATCATCTCCATAAATTTTTGAAAATAAAATGTATATAAGAAACTTAAAATTTTCATGCAACCAACTATCATTTTTTGTGTTGTTGTTATTGTACAAAGGTTTTTTTTTTAATCTTTGTTTATGCAGCAAAAAAGAATGAATTAGTTTTTTTATTAATAAGGAGGAAAAAGAAATGAGAAAAATATTTGCAATTATATTTGTTCTGTTTGCAGTGGGGATAATACTCTCTCTTGTGTCATGTAAGAAAGCCCAGCAGCCGACCAGCCCAACTACATATAACCAGTTCAGTTCGTCGGATTTCAGCTTGCCTCCTGCTGACAACACGCCAAGCGACATCAGGGACTGCGATGAAAATGACGATATTGAATTACAGCCTCCAAGCGGTTATTCGGATGAAGACTGCAAGGTTTTAGGATGGGGACACCTGAAAATCAAGATGCACGGCCATGGTATGATGGGAAAACAGGGTAAATGGTTTTATCTCGGTTTTATCCTGAAAAAGATGAACCTCACAACCTCAGAGATTGACTCCATTAAAATTGTTATACAGGAATATGATACTTGTGTTTCTGAATCAATGGTTGCACTTCGTGATTCCGAAGCAGTAATAATCAAGGCGGCAAACCAAAAAAGGCAAATCATTCTTGACAGCCTGAAAAGCGGTACCTACACCGAAGCTCAGGCAAGAGATTCACTGATTCAATTAAATATCAGAACGAGGGATTCGCTCCTGAATAATCCGGCAAGACTGACAGCATGTAATGCGGTAAAAGCCTGCAGGGAGATATTTTTCGCAAACATCGAATTGATTCTTACACCAAGCCAGATGGCAATCTGGCTGGAATTTAAGGCAACGATTCCGGACATTAAATGTAACTAATACCGAAAACGGAAATGAGGTATGCAGTAAACGAGAAAACCGGCGTTCAGCCGGTTTTTTTTACTTTATCAACTGCATCTTCTTAGTCTCTTTTACACCTACTGCTTCAAGGCGGTTGAAAATATTTGATTTAAAGATTATTAAAATTTTTAAATGTGATATAGTGGCGAATCAAAGCAGCTATCAACTTTTACGGAATCTGGATTTAAATAAATTCCATCATTAGGGCAAATCATCTTTAGACAAGAATCCGGCGGCCGGTACTGTCCCTTCGCCTATGGCGGCAAGCACACAAACAATACAGCAAAAACAAATAAGCAAGCAATGAGGACTGAACTATGTTCTGTCCGTACATTTTTCTTTTTCATTTTTCTTTCCTTCTTTGTGAATGAGGTAAAATTTATATGATTAGAGCGGTTCTTAAGCCGCTTTTCAGTCTCGAACAATCCCAAAAAGCCCTGCTGTCGTAGTTCTTGCCTCCATTAAATGAATAAGCAATTTTTTATAAGCATAAGTCATCATTAATCCACAAAGTAATATTGAGAAAAGCAAAAAATATTATCGGGGCTGAAAAAATATCTTTTTCATAAATGTTAATATAATTAAATAACAAAATCCAAAGAACAAGTTTCTCATTAATTCGTATATAAAAAAAGAAAGGAGCAAAAATGAAAAAAACTGCTTGGATAATATTCGGAATGGCTTTTTTATGTGCCAGTGCTTTTGCCCAGCCGGCGGAGGATATTATTAAAAAAGCGGAAGATGCGATTAAAGGCGAAACCAGCGAAGGCACCTTTACGATGAATATCGTTACGCCGGAGTACCGAAGGTCAATGACTATGAAGAGCTGGTGGGTAGGCAACGACAAGGCTCTTGTCGTGATTCTCTCGCCGGATAAGGATAAAGGAAATAAAACGCTGAAAATAAAAAACGAGCTTTGGAGCTACCTGAAGAACACGGAAACCACGATGAAGCTTCCCACCTCGATGATGCTTATGTCCTGGAACGGTTCAGACCTCACGAATGATGACCTCGTGCACGAATCGAATCTCGCAAAAGATTATATGTCGAAGGTAATCAAGGAAGAAGAAATCGCCGGCGAGAAGTGCTGGAAGATTGATTTGGTGCCTAATCCCGAGGCTCCCGTAGTCTGGGGAAGGATTTATTACTGGGTAAGGGAAAAGGATTATTTGCCGGCATTAATACAGTATTACAGCGAGAAGGGACAGCTCATCAGGACGATGAAGTTTTCCGATTATAAAAATATGTCGGGTAGGTTTATTCCAACTGAATGGATAGTCGAAAGCAATACAAAGCCGGGTCATTATACGGAATTCATATATGACCAGGTGAAGTTCGACGTGAAAATACCGGATAGAATTTTCTCGTTCAGAGAATTGGAGAAGTGATAATAAAAAATGCGGAATTCTGAATGAATTTGTTTATTAAATCTTTTAAATTTTGTCATACACAGCTTAGTTGAAGTATCAAAACTTAGTGATAGACAGTCTTCGACTCCGCTGTTAATGACACAATTTATAATGATGTTCAACTCCCCTGGAGTTGTATTTTAAAAGGTTTCTTTATATTACAGATGTTCAACTCCTCTGGAGTTGTGAAAATATTATTTTGAAAAGAACAATCCCGGCGGGATTGAATATCTGTAATGAAGGGGCACTACATTAACCTACAATCCCATAGGGATTGAACATCAAAAAAATTATTTGTCATATTATTGCTTTACCATCACTGCGGCGGTGGTTATGAAATCAGTCAAACATTTTTTAGAAATATTTATTGACTAAATAAATACTAATTGGATAATTATAAAAGAAAAGGATTGTGATTTGTTATTAATACTGAAAATGGCGTGGCGGAGTATATGGAGGAACTGGCGGAGGTCGGTAATAACAATCCTCGCAGTTGTGTTTGCTTCATTTCTTTCTGTTGCAATGAGGGGAATACAGTTAGGCACTTATGCGAATATGATTAAGACAGCTTTAGAACAGTATTCGGGATATATCCAGATTCAGAGAGAAGGCTACTTAGACAATCCCACACTCAGAAAATCATTCCGCTATACGAAAGATATTGAAAAAATTTTAAAAAGCAACAAAGAAGTTACGGGTTTTGCACCGAGAATAGTAACGGAAGGACTTATCGGTTATAAAAATAATACATTCGGAGTTGCCCTTCAGGGAATTGACCCGGTGAGGGAAGCAACTGTTTCCGTTTTGAATAAGAGGGTAAAAGAAGGAAGTTTTGTCAGTTCTAAAGCAAAATATGACATTGTCGTCGGCTATAAACTGCTCGAGAACCTGAAGGCACAAATCGGGGATACTGTCGTGATTCTGTCTTCGGGATATGACGGTTCGACGGGTAATAATAAATTCAGGATTGCCGGTGTAAGCAAGATGGGTTCAGCCGAGTTAGATGCAATGTCCGTTTTTATAAATATCAATGCAGCAAGAGATATGCTTTCGATGGGCGACAGGGTAAGTTTCATCGCAATTAACCTGAAAAATCTTAAAGATATTCCTTCCGTAAAAAAAGAAATAAAAGATGAACTGGAAAGGCTGCCTGAGAGCGAGGATAAGCTTGTTGTACCCGACTGGGAAAAAGTTATGCCTGAATTAAAGCAATATATTGAAATGGATAATGCCAGCGGAATAATTTACCTTGCCCTGCTCGTTATCATAGTGGCTTTCGGAAT
>DAHXMP010000189.1 GCA_027371665.1 Bacteroidota bacterium
ACGACTACCCTACTCCGGCTTTGGCTATGAATACCGATGATGTCTATGTCGGCAGAATCAGGAACGACACCTCGATACAAAACGGTTTACCTCCGCCTATTCCACGCGGCTCCCAAATATCGGGCTGAGCAAATAAATTTATAATTGAAAAAAGAGAGATTAGCGCAGAAAGTAGATTTGTTCTCATGTCACACCTGTTATATTGTTATACTTCAGGAAATTTTTTATTATAAATATTTTGTTCATTTATATCTGTCATATTGAGCGGAGTCTAATAATGACATCCTTATTCAAATCAGTCTTCGACTACGCTCAGACAGACAAACTATTTTAGATATTTAATATACTATTTATAATAACACATCAAAAAGAACTTAGTTACAAAATCTATAAAAAAGAATTAAATTCAAAATAATCATTTTTTATAATTAATTCTGCGATTTGAACTGCATTGGTTGCAGCACCCTTCCTGAGATTATCCGAGACAACCCAGAGATAAAATCCGTTTTGTATCGAGGTGTCGTTCCTGATTCTGCCGACATAGACATCATCGGTATTCATAGCCAAAGCCGGAGTAGGGTAGTCGTCTTCGCTTGGATTATCAATAATTTTTATTCCATCATGTTTTTGTAGGGCATCCCTGATTTCTTTAACTGAAGAAGCTTTTTCGGTTTCGAGGTTTACCGATTCTCCATGCCCACCTAAGGTTGGGAGTCGTACACAAGTTACTGCGAGCGGAAGTTCGGGCAGGGACATGATTTTCCTGATTTCATTGAACATTTTATTCTCTTCGATTGTAAAGCCGGAATCATCAGTGAACTCATGGAAAACCGTGTTGAATGCGATTCTGTGTTTATATTCCGATTGATGTGTCTCATCCCCGATTTCATTCAGAAGCCTGTCAACTGCCTTCTGTCCTGCACCGCTTATTGATTGATATGTGGAAACGACAACTCTTTTCAGCCCGAACTTATCCTGAATCGGCTTGAGAGCAACGACAAGCTGAATCGTAGAGCAGTTCGGGTTTGCTATTATGCCTCGATGTTCTTTAGCAGCGATGGGATTCACTTCGGGAACGACGAGCGGGACATCGGGATTCATTCGCCAGTAACTGCCGTTGTCAACGACGATGCAATTGCTCTTAACAGCTAAAGGAGCGGCTTCCATGCTTGCCTGTTTTCCTGCGGAAAACAAGGCTATATCAATATTCTTGAAAGAATCCCGGTTTATGATTTTTATTTTGTATGATTTGCCAGCAAAATTAATTTCTTTTCCTGCAGAACGTTCCGTAGCAAACAATTGAAGCTCGTTAACGGGAAAATTTCTTTCTTCGAGAACTTTGACCATAGTCCTTCCGACAAGCCCACCTGCACCGACAACTGCGACATTATATTTTTTATTACTTCTCATTTTTATCAATCCAATTGTTGGTAAACCGAATTTATAAATTCAGGATATATGAAAGGCTCTATTTTCATTGCCTGCCCGGATTCCGTGTCAACGACGATACTCGCACCGGCAATTTTTGAGTCTCCTTCGCCCATTTCATATTTGAACGGTATTTGCTGTAGGAATCTTTTAAGGGCGATTTCTTTTTTTAAGCCGACGACAGAGTTGTAAGGCCCCGTCATTCCGACATCGGAAATGTATGCCGTTCCGTTTGGAAGTATGCAGGCATCTGCCGTCTGAACGTGGGTGTGTGTCCCGATTACGGCGCTGACTTTGCCGTCGAGATACCATCCCATCGCGATTTTCTCGGCAGAAGCATCGGCATGAAAATCAACGATAATAATTTTTGTCTTTTCGGAAATGGCCCTCAGTGCGTAATCTGCAGTGCGGAAAGGGCAGTCAATGGTCTGCATGTAGGTCCTGCCCTGCAGTTGTAAGACACAGGCTGTCGTACTTTCATCCAAATCGAAGAATGTATAACCTAAACCGGGATTGCCGGGAGGATAATTCATAGGCCTGATAATCCGCTGATTTGATGCAAGCAGGGGCTTTGATTTCCAGTTATCCCAGATATGGTTTCCCGTCGTAATGATATGTGTGCCGGCATTGAACAGCATTTCGACTTCTTTGTCGGTTATTCCTTTGCCTTTGTCGGCATTTTCACCGTTAATGATTACGAAATTCGAATCGTATTTTTTTATGAGTTCCGGCAATTGTTCTACGGCGATATTCATACCCGGTTCGCCGACGATGTCGCCGATAAATAGAATTTTGATTTTATCCATT
>DAHXMP010000190.1 GCA_027371665.1 Bacteroidota bacterium
ACCGCCAGCCTGTGCATACAATCCTATTCCAGAAAAACTAACAAAAACAAGCAACAGACAAAGCAGTTTCATGATTCTATTGCATTCCATTTAAAACCTCCGGTTAATTTTACTTTATTTTTAATTATTTTCAAAATTCAATTTGTTTCGGACAAAAACAATACCATAATTTTGGTTAATGTTATCATATTAAATTTATTAACGTCTTATACTTTAATTTAATATATTAAAAATTATATAATTTTTTATAATTATCTGTTAAACATCAAAATCCCCGTTGCAATGCCACTCAGTCCTTTTTGAGTATTTGCCACCACTCTGAACATATACGCCCCCGTAGTTATCGTATTGCCAAATATATCTTGACAATTCCAGGGAATTTCTGCTATATGGGGTGTATCGACTTCTTCCGATATGGTTTTTATTTTCTGCCCCAAAGTATTAAAAACCGTTACCTCGGCATTAAACGGAGGTGCAATATTATGATAAAACCTGAATGTAGTATTTATGGTAGCCGGATTTGGATAATTATCCGCATTGGTAATTACTACAGCATCAGAATCCGGAACAATTCTAAAATAAGTCGAGGCAATCGAATAATTGTTGAATACATCCCAAGCTCTTACTTTAACGGTATGTAAACCGGGTGATAAATTGAATAGCTGTTCCTCACATGTTCCTGCATGATAATCACTCAGTGAAGTCGTAAATTTACTGTTCAAATCAATTGACTGGGAATTGCTGTCAATCCATGCTTCTATCCTGTGTCCTATTCCCAGACCTGTCGTATTGACACCGCTTTCGTCATACAGGTCAACGATAAGAATCGGATTAGCCTGAACGATATCCCCCATCTTAAAGCTTCGGGAATCAATAAACAGAGATATTTGAGGACCTGTATTGTCTGTATTCTGGGTTGAATCTATACCGCCGAGAGTGAAGGATTTAGTTACACCCTTTGCATATCTTCCATCCCCCGAATAAGCATATGCAAAAATGCTTCCTGCTTTATTAGAGAAACTGATGTCTTTCGGAATGATAAAAGACGCTTCGAAATTCCCGTGATTAACAGGAAATGAACTATGATTTAAAGCACCTCCTTGTTTAAGGATGTGATGTATCGTACCGTCTGTATCGGGAACTTCAAGCTGAACATCGCTGTCCAGAACTGACAAAATCGTTGTTCCGGTGAAGGTTTTATCAATCTGCCCGTTTTGCGGATTTATAATTGAGCCGGATATATTGACATTTGAAAGTGCTTTAAGATTGATGGCAGTAGTATCTGAATCAGCAACACAGGTGCCATTAATCGAATCAATCCTCACAATATAATCCGGAATCAATAATTTTAATGTCGGGTCTCCGAGTAATAAAAATTTCTCATCATTGCTTGAATACCTGTCCTGCTTCACAGCATACAACACATCACCTAATCTTCCGTATCTTCCGGTTAAGGGATTTCGCGTAAATAAATCCTGGTAAAACAAATTATTAAATGTTGAATTTGGACCGGCAATAACCGACCTTGTCGTTGCCAAAGCACCAATTGCCCCGCCTACAGTGCTTGTAACAAGGTCTTCAGCCCCACTGCTGACATCAGGCATATCGAAATGACCGAAATCACAAGTAGCCGCAACCACAAAAAATAATTTTTGAGGATTTTTCATTAAAGGAATTGTCTGGCTTCTTTCCAGAACAACTTCATGTGCCCATACGCGTGGATTTCCGTGGCCAATCCAGTTCAACATCAAAGTGCCGCTGGTATTAACCGTATTCAGCATATCGTCTGTTACACCGGGTCTTCTTCTTCCTCCAGGCACATTTTCTACGGGATACTCAGGCAGATAAATCTTTTTTTGCTGAATATCAGATGGCACATAATTTTTCGATAAAACCTCAGAGGCACCGGTATGAAGTGTCCCCTCGGAACCTGCACCTTCGCTGTCATCAGCCATAAGAGTAACAAATGTCCTCCAGGCGTCCTTTGACGATGAATTTTCATAACTCTGAATCTTCTGAACAACCCACTCACCCTGGTCATCAGAATCTATTGACACTCTGCCGATTGCCAAATCAATCAATTTGTCATTTCCAAAAACTCTTACAAAGTAATCATCAGTCGTATACGATTCAATTTCGTCGAAAATATCAGTATCATCTTCGCTTTCATAAGGAGGGACAAAGTTAGTCTTGCTTGATTGGATGTTTTTATAATCGTAATGCCCGTCTCCCCATAAAATAACGTATGATGGCTTCTTATCCCATTCACTGAAAGCATATGCAATATAATCACGGATTGCAGTAGGGTCAGGGACACCACTGCCAAATTCATTAAAAATGTCGTCAGTTTTCACGACAATTACTTTCAGGCTGTCGTGTGATTCCCTGTAATTTTTAAAAGCAAGAGCAGAATTGTACAGGCTTGGGTGACAAATAACAATCACATCTGCATTAGCCATGTCTGTCCTTAAATTCCCAAAATCTGTAATTTCAAGTTTAGGGGGAGTTTTAATAACCG
>DAHXMP010000191.1 GCA_027371665.1 Bacteroidota bacterium
TTCTATGACGATACCGGGAACCCGGATAAAGCAGAACCCTTATATCTGGAATCTTATGATATGATGAAAAGGCTTTATAAAGGAGACCATCCGAATATAGCAACAGCTCTAAACAATCTTGCTTCTTTTTACGAAACAGCGGGCTTACTAACCAAAGCCGAGAAATTTTATAAAGAAGCTCTCGATATGAGGATGGTCTCCTTTATAAAGCCTTTTCATCATATCATAAGATTCCAGATATAAGGGTTCTGCTTTATCCGGGTTCCCGGTATCGTCATAGAAAAGTGCCATATTATTTATGCTGAGGGCTAAGTCAGGATTGTCTTCTTTGTAAATTCTCCTTGTCATATCGAGTGCCTCTCGATAAAGAATTTCTGATTTTTTATAGTTCCCCCTCAATTTATAAAATGAAGCAGTATTCGTAATAAAGTAAACAAGGTCCGGATTATCTTTCGGATAAAGCTTGCGTGCCATATTTAAAGCTTCATTATATAACGGTTCTGCTTCAGAAAATTTACCCTCATTCTGATAGCAAAGGGCCAGGTTAACAATCGTTGTTGCTAATGCATAATGAACAACTTTATAAAGTCGGCGATTCATCTCCAGTGCTTCTTTGAACAAGGGTTCTGCATCATCATAATGACCGATATTTAAATAAAATGAAGCAACATTATTCAGGCTGTTTGCTAATGCCGGATTATCGTATTTATACAGTCTCCTGTTCATTTCCAATGATTTTAAATAGTATGGTTCTGCGTCAGGGAACCTTCCGAGAGAACTATACAACTCGCCTATATTGGTTAAAAGCTGAGCCAGCACAGGATGGTCTCCCTTTACTAATTTACTGTACATATCCAATGCTTCTTTAAAAAGAGATTCAGCCTGCTGATATTTCCCTGTAATCCTGTAAATTCTTGCCATATTGTTTATACTTGCGGCAAGTGCCGGATGAAAGGATTTGAAAGTTTTTCTTCTGATATCAAGAGCCTCTTTGTATAATTTCTCGGCTTCCTGGTACCTGCCCATACTTTCGTATAATACAGCGAGATTCGTTAAACAAAGAGACAGGTCCGGATGATTAATCTTCCTGTAGATTCGTAATGCCTCCTTATAATAAGGTTCGGCATCATCATATTTCCCTTCTTTTTTAAGATAATATGCTTCATTTACATAACTGTCTGCAACATCAGGATGATTATCCCCAAATAATCTCAGACGCATATCAAGGGCTTCTCTATTAAGTTTTTCAGCTTCGGATGTTTTATTAATATCATCGAGAAACTCCGCTGTTTTACTCATGCAATATGCTAAAAGGGAATCATCTCCATTGATAACTTCTTTTCTTAGATTTAATGATTTTAATAAAATTAATTCAGCATCATTGTATTTTTTTACTGCAGCATAGGCATTGCCAAGCCTGTAAAGAGCTTTAGCAAATCTTATGCTTTTTTCATGGAATGTCATTGAAGTAAGCATACTGTCTTGTTTTGAATTTGATAGGGCATTATCATAATCATCAAGGTTGAAATTAATAGTGTACAATTTTTCAAGAGTAGCTATATAATTTGAATCTGATTTGCCGAATTCTTTTTCCGCCTCAATCAAAGCTTTTTCAGCCCAGTTTTTTGCCGTATGATAATCCTGGATTTTTATATAAAAGTCAGTCGAATCACTCAATTTGCTCCAATCCATACACCATATCTGCTGTTGAATCAGAATTAGATACAATACGGATAAAAAAATATATAAATTATTTTTTCTCATAACGAATATTAATAATCTAACTTTCATAAGACAAATATACACAGAAAATCTGTCTGGTATTTATTTAAATACATTTTTTGAATGAAAAAAAAGGGCAAGTTTTATTTATCAAACATGCCCTAATAATGTGATTGTTGTTTTCACCTGATTATTGAAACAGGTATTATTGATGTTTTATTGTAAAATTGAATTTTAACAAAATAAACACCTTGTGGGGAAAATTCTGATTTCAATTCATAGGTTGAAGTTCCCAATTTTTGAATTTCAAAAGAAGTTTTAATGCCAAATATATCATAAATAGAAATACCGTTCACATTGCAATCTGCATTCAGCCTCAAATAGAACTTTCCATCAGATGGATTCGGATAAATAATCGGTACATCTTTATCCTCAATATTATAAATTACACTAACCGGGATGTGTATATCAATACCCACACTCTCATTTGATGAAGTATTGGAGGAATCAATAGTAACGTTATAAGAATAAGGTCCATAGCCAACTTTATCAACATAAACAGTATATGCTCCAGCACCTATGCTATCTAATTCATAAACACCGGCAGTGTTGGTCAGGTTGTATTTTCTTTCTTTATTACCCACATCAACACAAATGACAACTGCTCCCGAAATATCCTCTTTCGCGAGAGGCCTGTCTTTTTTGAGGAAGACAGGTAATGGGTCTCCTGTTATTGTTCCTTTTATTGTACCGATACCCGATATAGGCACAACTTGAGATAATTTAATTATATGAGGCCCGTTCTGTTCGCCATCAGTGATTTTTATCATTGTTGCATCAATCCATGATTTTACGGATGATGTGTCCGTTTTAAAGTAACCGGTTAAATAATTTATATCGTCGGGAACAGCCATCAGGATAAAATCACCGGCGGCCAGATTCCTGAATTCATAAAATCCGTTTTCATTGGTTTCGAATGTCCTGCAGGAAAACATCTTTCCAAGTGAAGTATCAACCGGAAAAATCAGGAAATTTAATACTATTGACTTTATTGGCATGCCCTGTTGATTTTCAACCGTGCCGAACATAATATTAGAACTCGAGGGAGCTGATTTCAGGATAAAATCAATATTAGATACATCTCCTGCCAGTGAAATAGGCGTGCTCTCGGTAATGTTTTCTGTGTACATGTAATATTGAGTTATATATTTTGGTTCATCGGGAACATTAGCCCATGCATAATATATAAACCTGTCACTGAGAATAATCGAATAATTACCATTAATATCTGTAATTACACTATCAATGGATTCGGGATTTTTAAAATAGACATTTGCACCTGGTATCGGATTACCAGACTGAATATCAGAAACATTACCACTTACAGTATAATTTTTTGCTAACTGAACCTTTAGATTTGCCATTGTATTTGAACCGCAGGGTACATTAATTATTGAAGCTGAATCCTCGGATGTTTTATTATTATACCACTGGCTTAAAAATGTCGGCCCTTCTACAAATATTTTGGAATTTCCCTCATCTATCGGTATATGATAAGCTCCGTCAATAATTTTCCCCGTGTAAACTCCTGAAGGTTCAATCCGGCTGTCAGAAATAATTTTGATGGTCCCTTCAGCAATTGCATTGTCATTGTTGTCTTTAACAGTACCGATAATATATGTTGATGTTCTGCAGGAGCGGACTTTTAACCACCATGATTGAACAGTAAAAGAATTAGCGGAATCAGTATAAAGATAAGCTTTCAGTGTAATTGGATATCCCCCCGGAGTTTCAGTAGAACAGGTTATCACACCTGTTTTATCATTAATTATCATTCCGTGAGCTTTGTCTGTTAATATAAACCTAACTTCCCTGCCCTCATTCCCGATTATAACAGGTGTATAACTATATATACTGCCGGTAACCATTGAGTCCACCGGAACTGAAGTAAATGCTAAATTAATTGGTGGATTTCTGTTAACAATAATGTCTATTGATGTCGTGTCGCCGCAGGGACAAGGGACAGCATTTGCACTGTCATAAGAAGATTTATTATCAAACCATTGACTTTCAAAGCCTTCTCCCCTGATGAAGGTTTTACAATTGCCTTCATCAATTTTTATTAGGAATTTTCCTTGAGAATTAAGATTGCCTGAATAGATGCCGACCGAATCAATACCTCCATCGCTGTATATCTCGAGCATCCCTTGTTTTATAGCGATACCTGCACTATCCTTAACTGTTCCCTTAACATATGTATCACCGGAACAAGACCTTACCTGGAAATACCAGTTTTTATAAGCATAAGAATTAGCAGAATCATCAATAACATAAGCCTTTAAAGAAACGAAATACCTGCCTATTTTAGTTGGGCTCCACATAACATGTCCGATGTATGGATCAACTGTCATACCTTTGGGAGCAGAATCGAGTTGGTATCTCAATTGCCTCCCGCTGCTTGCTGTAGCGGTACCGTAATATTCGTATAAATCATTTGTTAATACAGTAGCAGGAGGTTCACTGTGAAAAGTGATTGTATCGGGTATATTAAGTTTCTTAACGACAAAATTAAGTGTATTTGTTATACCACAGTAAGCATAGAAAGGATTCGCAGAATCCATAGATGATTTGCCGAAGAACCATTGAGTTTCAATTCCATATCCTTCTACTTTGATTTTATAAAGTCCTTCGAAGACTTCAACATTATATAAACCGTTGCTGTCAATCTGACCATAGTAAATACTTCCCGAATCAATATTATTATTGCTGTAAACAGACACTGTTCCGCTTCTAACTGTATCACCGTTATCATCAATGACTTTGCCCGCTATATATGTCGGATTGATACATGACTTGATTTGCAAAACCCATGATTGGTTAACATCGCAATCGGATGTGTCAATTTGAGGTTCCTCCCCTAAGTACCCTTCACCTTTGCCATTACCACCATGAATAATTCCAGGATTGAAATTCAAGTAAGCATTCAATGTAACATTGTATCTGCCTATTGAATTTGGGGTCCATTGAACCAATCCCGAGGAACTATTCACAGACATGTTTCCCGGGGCTGTTTTCAGTAAATAATTAACACGGGCAGGGTCAGTTGATGTTGCATGAGCACTGTATTGATAAAGAGTTCCTATTGCACCCTTAGTAGGCGGATATGTTTGAAAAGTTACATCAACATGTCCCTGCTTGAACCTTCCCTGCTTAATATTCGATGGTGCACTTTCATATAAAAAAGAACCTGAAGTTCTGACACTCGTTACATAAAACGAATAATTCCCGACTGTCAGGTTTGAAATATTAAAACTCCATG
>DAHXMP010000201.1 GCA_027371665.1 Bacteroidota bacterium
AAGCTGAAAAAGAAACATCCGGCTAAGAAGCACATAAAATATAAAAAACAAACTCACAAAAAATATATAGGAAAAAAATCCCATTACACAAAGTACGGGAGGCATCGTTATAAAACGAGATTCGCCATAGAACTTGACAAAGATACCGTGCTGACTGACGGTGTTAAATACAGGCATTATTATTTTGTCAGGGGCAGGGTGAAAAACTCGGTGCATGTCCTCGTAGCAGACCTGAGCAATCCAAACATTGATGTAGCGGTTTTGAAAGCTAAGAACCAGGCATTCGAACTCGAAAAGCTTCACGACATGATTCGAACTTTCGATTCTCTCTCGCATAACGAAGTAATTGGTGCCGTTAACGGCAATTTCTGGCGGGCATACAGCAACACTCCAATTGGCCCAACTGTCGTGAACGGGGAAGTCGTGGAAATGAAAACGCACAAGAGGTGGAGCAGCGGCTTCTTCGATGAGTATTCACGGCTCTTTATTGATAACTTTTTTATGGATGGTGCAATATTTTTAAAAGACGGAAAGAAAATTCATATTGATAATGTCAATCACCGGAATGACTCCCTGGGCATTGTTCTCTACAATCATTTCGGCGGGGATACTATTCCTTACATAACAAAAAAGGAATTGAACAAAGCTCTTGCAAATGCCTTCGAGACTGCAATCGAATCAGCACTGCAGGACACCGTTTTTGCCGATTCGTCTGAAATGCAGTTCGATACCGTTTCCCTGAAATATAACCTGACTTTAACCAACCGACTTATGAAAGTCGAACATTCGCTTACGAAAGTATCGCTGAGGTATATTGACAATCCAATTATTAATGAAAAAGTCCGGTGCAGAGTGCTTTCTATTGATACCGGTTCTGTCCCGATGCCTGACGATGGTTGTATCATTTCTTTCGGCTATGAAATTCCCAAAGACTTGGTTCCAAAAATAAACGATACAATTGAAATTAAATTCAGTACCAATGTGAAATCGAATATCCATTTTTTTAATTCGGTCTCCGGAACTCCGAGACTTGTCCGTAATGGCAGGGCTCACCACGAAGCTTACGAGGAAGGCTCGCGTGGAAGAAGATTTATTAGCAGGGAGCTCTCGAGGACTGCTATCGGAACGGACAGGTCTCTGAGCAAGGTTTTTCTCGTTGCTGCAGAGCCGACGAGCAGGGATTTGGGAATAATCGGTGCAAACCTGAGAGAGCTTGCGGGCATAATGCGTCAAATCGGTGCATACAACGCAATGAACCTCGACGGCGGCGGCTCCTCTCTGATGGTGATTGACAACAAAAATGTATTTTACAAGAGCAGGCCCGATATATCCCGTAAGCTCGCCGTCGGTGTGGCTATATATAAGAGAAAAAATTCCGAAGGCTCGGAGTAGAATTACTTTAAATTGTATTGTCCCGAATTTGGGATAATTCTATTTCATCTAACATAAATAACATGCTTAGTCAATAATTTATCCCTCGTTCTGAATTGTAAAAGATATAATCCGCTCGCATCGGATGATAAATTAAATGTGAACTGGCTCCAACCTGACACATTCTGCAAATTGGAAATTATTTTTCCGTCGAGACTGCAAAGTATAATAGAAATCACATCTATATCCGTTTTTTTAGTTATGAGAATTGTGTTTCCCAATAGTTGAGTATAAAAATAATTGTCAGCTTCTTCATAACTTGATTGCTCATTGTCTTGTTCTGAATAATCTTCAAGAACAGCATTACCTGTTTGATTATCATAATAAATTTTATGTTTATAAATAGAATTGTTGAGTTCAGTAAGATATATTAAAAAATTTTGTGTGAAAATCCCTCCACTTATTATGATTGCATTCTCATCGTTAAAAGGTGAATGATTTGTTTTGTCAATCAAATTAAAAGATATTGCTTTCGGAGGGCAACCAGCATAAAACATATAATCAAATCTTTTATCATCATTATTATCCAATAGCCACAATTTTAGTATATATTGACATGAATCACCCGAATTAAGTACAGTAAAAGATATCTTCTTGTCAGCATTGAGACTTATAATCTGTAGGACTGAAGAAAATACTAGCAAAAAGATTATTTTTCTCATTGTTTTAAAGAACTAATAAATTAATAACTTTTGTGTTTTTATAAAGCTATTGACTTCAACCTGAATGAAATAAATCCCGGGATTAACATTATTTGTTATCCATTTAATTATTCCTGAAGTGTTAGAGTTCTTAGAGAAATTTATCTCTGGATTTAAAATTTCAAAACCGAGAACATCAAAAATTTTGAATTTAAAATTGGTTTCAATTAACCTCTCGTCCCAATTAAGATTAAAACTCACTTCTTTATCGGCTGGATTAGGATAGGGCTCTCCAATAAAAACGAAAGAAGAAAAATTATTTTTTGAATCATTATTAACAGAATAAATATTTTTTTTAAATCTATATTTTATGATATTAGGAATTGTTAGATTTAATCTTCCAATTAAATACAAGCTGCTATCTGTAATTGACTTACCAAAAAAATAATTATGATTATTGGCCATTGCAGGTTCCCATGTATAACCTTTATCTGTTGAAAGCAAGACAGAATCATCAGTAAAAGCAAATCCCCATTGATTTTTGAAAAAAACAATATCGTTTATAGAAGTATTATTTAAAGTATCAATTATAATCCAATTGATTCCATTATTTGTAGTTTGATATATATATGATATCGTTTTTAAATATTGAAAAGGTGGATTATAAAAATCCTTATATCCTGCTGTATATCCTAATTGTTCATCTACAAATTTTACTGTTACCAATTGTTCCACATCTTTAAAAAATTTCTTTTCCCATGTTTTTGCCGTATCCGATGAATGGAGAACAATACCACGCTGATGGATTTCTCCTGTTACCTGATTTATAGTTGAATCTTCAATATATCCACAAATAAAAATGTTATTTGGATCATTTATAAAAGAACGATAAAAGAAAAGACTATCAAATCTGTTATAGTTCCAATAGCTACCATTAAAATTTTTGTTAATACTATAGCTATGCATTAATTCATTGTTATAATCAATATCAAATAGAAAAAAATTATCATCAAATAAATGATAATATAATGAAATATCATGATTTATCTCTTTTAATGAATCTCTTGTAAAAGTTTTACCTCCATC
>DAHXMP010000262.1 GCA_027371665.1 Bacteroidota bacterium
TAAGAAAGATTAATTAGTCGTTCTTTATAAAAGCAATTTTTATTTAACTGCAATATAATAGAATTTTATTCTGATTTATACTTGTTATTGAACATAATAAATCCAACAAAAAATTTTTTATCCTATTGTATAGCTTCTTGAAATTGAAGGCTACGGCTGCAAGTATGCAGTTTATGCTGTCTCCGATTGCTCCCTTCAGATAATTTCTCAGCATTCCGAAGTCATGTTTCAAATGACCGATTATTGGCTCTATCGCTGCTCTACGTCTCATTCTCTTTCTTAGCTTCTGCTTTTCATACTGTCCGGTTGACTTTGATAAAACCTTTGCCCTGACTATTTCCGTCCCGCCTATTTGCTGGATGCCTTTGTATCCTCTGTCCACAATAGCTGCCGCCGGACGTGTGCCAGTAAGCCTTTCTACCTGTTCTAATGCTCCAGGTAATGTGTGCCCGTCATAATCGTTCTTTTCTAAGCTCTTCACCCCTAATATTATTCCACTTTTCTTTCCTATCGCTACAGATACCTTGCTGCCGAATTCGTATTGCTTGTTTTCCTTCCCCTTTGCTACACAGTATACCTGTGGCTCGTGTATGCTGTACAATTTGTCTTTGCCTTCCTTCTTCTGTATTAATATTCTCTTGAATATGTCAAACTCTTTCTCTAATTCCTACTTCTTCCCTTCCGGCAGTTTCCTGTCTAATTCCCTGACTAACCGCCCAGCTATTACCTTTAGCTTCCGTGCCGAGTGTATTGCCTTCTTCTTGTTCTTCGGATGATTACGCCATCGCTGGTTCTGTATGTGCTGCTTTGCTACCCCGCTGTAACTCTGCCTTAATTTTATTCCGTTCTCTTCTGCTATCTTTAAGCATTTCTCTATTATCTTCTTCTGCAATTTTATGTCTGTCGGATATGTTATGTTTTTCTCTTGTACCGTTGTGTCCACTATTACTTCTTTTTCTCCTGCCGGTTTGCCGTCAAACAACTCTATACTCAATCTTATCAACTTCTCTGCTCCTTTCTCTCCTATCCGCCCGCGGAAATGTACAAAATCGCTTGGGTCAAACGGCAGTCGTGTCTGAAAATACTCCATCCCGCTGAAGTACTGCCAGTACGGATTCTCCCGCCTTCGCTCCACCACTGTCTCATCGCTTTGCTTAAACATCTGATTTAACATCAGTATTGACACCATCACCCTTATGGGTACCGATGGCATTCCATATTCGGCATAGTATTACCTGAAGTTCTCTTCTACTTCCACCCAATCTATCTTTTGTATCAATTAGCACAATGGATGTTTCATGTCAATTATTGATGCTAGTCGTGAGCGAAATAACTCACCGGTGAGCTTTGTTTCTTGTTTTCCTATCATATCTCATTTTGCAAGGTATTTAATTTATACTCATTTTTACTTGCAATATTAACACTTTTATTTATCTTTATCTAATTTACTTTTCAATAACTTATCCGCTTTTTAAGGATTTACTAATTATTTTAATTATTAATTTAATTGATGGCGTCGATTCTTTTACTAAAAAATTTACCTCAATTTTATCGTTTCTCTTACTTTCATTTTTTATATTTTTCAGTGTAGCTGGAACGATAGATTATCTTAATTGGAATCGTGCCAGATGGCAGGCTCTCAATGATTTAACAAAAGAGGAAGGTTTATCTCCATAGAATATTGACGAGGGCTATGAATTTAATGGTTGGTATTGCTATAAAAAAAATTATAAAGCCGATTCATCCAAAAGCTGGTGGTGGGTTTATGACGACGAGTATATAGTTGCTTTCGGCGAGAAGAGAGGCTATGACATCCATAAATCATATAGTTATCAACGATTTTTGCCATATAAAATCCAAAAATTTATGTTCTGAAAAGAAGAAGCGTCATGTGACAAATGTTCATTCATTGAAATAGATATTTTTTTATTAATTTTGTCGTCTTTTTAACTTAATGAAAACATTTTCAAATTATAGAAGTCCAAAAGATAAAGTTATGTTTAAAGCCAAAAAATCTATTAATAAAATATTAGAAGTAATTAATAATGCTAATCCTTTTATAATAGCAATAATATTATTTTGCTTCTTTGTTATTACAGGAATCATTGATATGAGATTTGTTGCTCTTTCATGCGATATGGGAGAGTTTTGCAATAATCCTGTAAGGATATTAGCAGGAGATTTGCCCTATAGGGATTTTTGGCTTTTGTTCTCACCCGGTGAGGTTTATGTGCCTGCTTTGATATATAAAATTTTTGGTGTAAACACAGAAATCCTGATTAATTCATTTATTATTATGTCAGCTTTGACTGCATCTTTTTCATTCTACGTTGGTAAATACATTCTTAAAACAAATACACCTGCTGTAATATTCTCTTTATTATTTTTTTTCATTAGCGTTGTTTCCATATATGAGGGTCCCGGGTATAATAATTTATATTTAACTTGTATTCTTATTTCCTTTTTTTTCATAATTAAGCACTTTAAAACATGTAAGCTAATTTACCTATTCTTAGCGGGATTACTTGCAGGAGCAGGCTTTTTCTTTAGAATTTACGAAGTCGGAGCGGCAATTATCGGATTTACATTGGCAATAATAATTTATTATTTTTTATTTAAGATTAAGACTCAACAGGCTATAAAAAATTTAATTTTGTATTTTCTAGGTATGATAATAGTGCCAATAATAACACTTCTGGTTTTCAACGGTATTGCTCATAGAATGATTAATGAAATCTTTTTTGAAAGTGTTAAAAACGGTACTTCCATGGATATACCAATGTTTTCAATTATTTGGGATTTAAAACCTAATATTACGTTGGATTACCATGCTTTAATTACTCATGGCGCAATTATTTCCATATTGAAATTATTAGTTAGATTTTCATTACTGTTTTCCTCATTAATCCAAATAATATTAGTCATAGTTGGAATAATTTTCTTTATATTTTATTTGAAAACCAAACCTGAAAAAATTGAACTTGCTATAGCAGTACTGTTTTTCCTATGGGGTCTGATATCATATCCAAAGGGTTTGGGGAGGTCAGATTTACCTCATTTTGCACCAGCTAACTGTCCAATGTCATTATTTATCCTTTATGCCACAGTAACATTAATAAGGAGAAAAAAATCGACTTCAATACAAATTTCAAAAATCCTTAAAGTGTCAGGAACTATTATTATTTCAATCCTTTTGTTATCAATTATTGACCCGTATTCAAAAATTTTTAACTTTACTTCTACACCATTATTTATTCTTAACACAGAGCGGGGAATAATACGCAATAAAAATAAATCTTATATTATTGGATTAGATTCAACTTTTAAAATCATTAATAGGTACACAAAACCGGGCGATTATATTTTTGTTACACCATGGGATGCACCACCATTTTATGCTTTGACCGGGAGGCGCGACCCAACATATTATGATTCAATGAATGACTTGCTTGTACGTCCTTCCGACGAAAAACAAAGGGTGATATGCAATGATATAATCTCTCGTAACACAAAATTAATTATACATGACCCAAAGACCGGATATACATCAGAGCAAGAATTTGATGTTGCCTGCAAAATTTTGCAGAATTTTATAGTTAAGAACTTTAAATATATGGGACAATATGGTGAGTATCAAATTTATAAACGTTAACTCAATTTTTTTTAACTAATTCCATATATTTTAATCTGAAAATGATTTTATATGATAGTCCAATTAGAAAATAAACGTCTTTCATTGACAGCTACAATCAATAAAGCAAATCCATTAATAGTTGCTTCCTTAATATTCATAATTCTGTTTTTATTATCATTTTTGACAAGAGAAATACGGCCTCTTGCATGCGATATGGGAGAATTTGTTAATAACCCTCTGAGGATTTTATACGGTGATCTACCTTATAAGGATTTCTGGCTCTTGTTCTCACCCGGTGAAGTATATCTACCCGCTTTGATTTATCGTATTTTTGGTATAAATACGGATATTTTAAGAATCTCGATGATTTTATTCTCCTGCTTGTCGGTATTTCTTCCCTTTTATCTTGGCAGATATTTATTCAAAAGCAATATCCATTCTATAATTCTCTCTCTTCTATACTTTTTCACAAGCGTGATATCAAACTACGAAGTTCCCGAATATATACACTTCTATATGTTCTTTATATTTGCATCCTGCATATTTATGATTAGATACTTTAAAGAGATGAAGACCAGGGATATTTTTCTATCGGGCTTACTTATAGGCGGAGCTTTCTATTTTCGCTTTTATGAGGCGGGTGCCGGGTTGGCAGGCTTGTGTACGTCATTATTATTATTTGTTATAATAGAAAAAATTTCATTTAAAAAATCGCTTTCTTTATTTTCATTATTTGTTAGCGGAACTTTAATCCCTATCATAATCACATTGTTATTTTTCATTAATATGCTCCCGACTCTTTTTAGGGCTATTGTTATAGAGAGCGTATCTAACGGGACTTCGATGTCCATTCCTTATTTTGCCCAATTCTATGAATCCTTTGACTTATTCCTTAAAGATATAAGTCTATTACTGGTTCATTTTGGATTCGGCTCAATGATTGAACTGATATTCCATTTTTTAAAGTCGCTTCCTATCCTATTCTTTTATTTAATACCATTTCTGATACTGCCCCTATTCATCATTTACATCTTTACAAAACCGGATAAGAAATCGTTTCTTATCGCTGCAGTTTTCTTTTTCTGGGGATTATTTTCAATGCCAAAAGGTTTCGGAAGGCCTGACTTAGCTCATTTGTCACTGCCTGTTATGCCTTTTCTTGTTTTTCTCTATTTTTCAGTTTTGATTTTAAATTATCATGATGTTTCAACGAAAATCAAGAAAATATATATAAAGCTATCAATCGGAATAATTGCTGTTATGTCAATAATGATAATTATGCCGGTGTTTAAGATTATGTTTTTAATTGAAAATCCAATATATAAAGTTCACACACTACATGGTACTCTGTCATACAAAACTCAAAAGGAAGCACAGGAGGTAAAAAAAGTTTATGAATATATAGAAAAAAATACCAGGCATGGTGATTATATTTTCGTGACGCCATGGGACGGAGCACCTTTTTATGTAATTACATACAGGAAAGACCCTACCTATTATGACTCTATGAATGATTTGATTTTAAGGCCTTCGGTCGAAAAACAGGAAAATATTTGCGCGGATATTCTGAGTCATAAAACTAAGCTTATCATCCATAGCATTGACTGGGGATATGATAACAAGCCTGAGCAAAAGTTCAGCGTAGCCTGTGCCTACCTTAAGAATTTCATAGAAAACAAATGCGATTTAGTCGAGAAGTATGACTTCTATTCTATTTACAAGCCGAGATATTGATGTGGTCTCAAAATATTTTCATTTTTTTCTTTTCTTCCTCTCCTCGTTTTCCCTGATTTTTAATTTGATGATTTTTTTAACAAGCGAGGCGGGAAGAGGCTTCTCAACTGTAAATTGTATCGTGCCCTTTGATGTCTTGTAATTTTTTAATTCTTCCTGAAACACCTTAACAATGGATGCACCCGGGAAAAGGCTGCAATGGCCCTTGAATACGGCATAATAAACAAGTATTCCGCTTTGTTTGAATGCAGGCATGCCATAGCTTATTACTTCCTCTGCATTAGGAGCAGTTTCTTTTATTATCTTACGAAGCTTTTCAAGGGATGATTTTGCAGGTTCGGCAACCTTAGAAAGATATTCATCCACGCTTTTTGATATTTTATAATTTGATTTTTCCATAAATATATTGATATATTTATAAAAAGTTTCTCACATCTCATTCCAGCTTTTAATTGCTATGTCTTCCGTTTTCATTGCACAGAAAGCATAAATGAAGGCGCTTGCAAGACGGGAATTTGTAATCAGCGGTACATTGAAATCAACTGCTGTCCTTCGAATCAGGTAATCCTTGTGCAGCTCTTCTTCGCTCAGGTCTTTGAATATATTAATAATGAGGTCGAATTTCTTTTCTTTAATCAAATCCAGAACATGAGGCTTGTAATTCTCATCGGGACGCGGCACAAGCCTGGTTTTGATTCCTTCATTATTTAAAAACTCATAAGTCCCCAAAGTTGAATAAACCTCGAAACCGTTCTCTGTCAGCATTCTTGCTGAGTTCACCAATTCCACCTTGGAACGAATCGCACCAGAAGATAATAAAATACCTTTCTTTGGAATCCTATATCCAACCGATAGCATCGCTGTAAGAATAACTTCGTTATAGTTCCTGCCGAGGCAGCCTACTTCACCGGTGGAAGCCATTTCAACGCCGATAACGGGGTCAGCCCTGTGAAGCCTGGAAAATGAGAACTGCGGAGCTTTTACACCGATATAATCGAGGTCGAAAATTGATTTATCAGGTTTTTTCACATCCAATCCAAGCATGGCTTTTGTTGCCATTTCTATCAGGTTTATTTTCAGAACCTTCGATACGAATGGAAAGCTTCTCGATGCCCTGAGGTTACATTCGATAACTTTAATATCGTTGTTTTTTGCAAGGTATTGGATATTAAAGGGGCCTGTTATATTCAGTTCTTTAGCAATCAGACTTGTGGTTTTTTTAATTTTCCTGGCAGTTTCGACATAAATTTTTTGAGGAGGGAAAAGAATAGTGGCATCGCCCGAATGCACACCTGCAAACTCCACATGTTCTGATATAGCATAAGCGATAATTTCACCTTTATTTGCAACGGCATCAATTTCAATTTCCTTGGTATCTTCATAGAATTTTGTTACAACAACCGGGTATTGTTTTGAAACATTAGCAGCAAGAGTAAGAAATTTTTCAAGCTCACTCGCATTAGAAACGACATTCATCGCCGAGCCGGACAAAACATAGGAAGGCCTGACCAACAATGGAAAACCAATTTTATCGGCAAAATCTTTAACCTCTGAAATACTCGTTGATTCTATCCATTCAGGCTGGTCAACATTCATTTTGTCGAGCATGAAAGAAAACTTATGCCTGTCTTCCGCACGGTCAATTGATTCGGGTGTTGTACCCAAAATATTTATATTTACTTTCCTTAGCCTCATAGCGAGATTATTCGGAATCTGCCCGCCGACCGAGACAATTACACCGCGTGGTTGTTCAAACTCGGCTATGTCCATCACTCTTTCGAGGGTCAGCTCGTCGAAATAGAGCCTGTCACAAATGTCATAATCAGTGCTTACGGTTTCGGGATTGTAATTAATCATTATTGACTTTAATCCCGATTTTGAAATCGTGTTGAGTGCATTTACACTGCACCAGTCAAATTCCACGCTACTCCCGATTCTGTAAGCCCCCGAACCCAGAACGACAATTGAATTTTTACTGTCTGCCGGATGAACATCATTTTCATTCCCTCCGTAAGTCAGGTAAAGGTAGTTCGTCTGTGCGGGATATTCAGCCGCCAGTGTATCAATCTGTTTAATGACCGGCTTAATGTTTTTTGCTTTCCTGTGTTCCCTGACAGTGAGCAAGCTGTCGGTCATATCCTTTTTATCTTTGAAAATAAACCTGGCAATCTGGAAATCGGAAAAACCCTGCTTCTTTGCTTTGATGAGGAGTTCATCGGACAGACTTCCCAAGTCTTTGTATTTAAGCAACTCACGCCTTGTCTCGAAAATGTTTTCAAGCTTCTGGATAAACCACAAGTCAATACCAGTCAGTTCATGAATTTTCCCGGCATTATAATTATGATTCATTGCTTCGGCAATCACGAAGATTCTCATATCCGTAGGTTCGGAAAGCTCCAGTTCGTAGTTTCCAATAATCAAATCCTTGTTTCCGACAAGGCCGTGCATACCCTGCCCTATCATCCGCAGCCCTTTCTGCAGAGCCTCCTCGAAAGTCCTTCCTATTGCCATCACTTCACCTACACTTTTCATGCTCGAACCGATTTGCTTAGATACACCCTTGAATTTGTTGAGGTCCCAACGCGGAATTTTACAAACAATATAATCCAATGCCGGCTCGAAAAATGTTGATGTAGTTTTTGTCATTGAATTCTTCAACTGGTGCAAGCCGTACCCCAGACCCAACTTTGCCGCAACGAATGCAAGCGGATAGCCTGTAGCTTTTGAAGCAAGTGCCGACGAACGGGACAACCTTGCATTAACTTCAATTACCCGGTAATCCTCAGATTTAGGGTCGAGTGCAAACTGTACATTACATTCCCCAACAATTCCGATATGTTTAATAATATTGATAGAAATTTGTCTCAGCTTGTGGTATTCCTGGTTAGTCAGCGTCTGGGAAGGGGCAACGACAATGCTTTCACCGGTATGTATGCCGAGCGGGTCGAAATTTTCCATATTGCAAACTGTTATGCAGTTATCGAACCTGTCGCGGACCACTTCATACTCGATTTCTTTCCATCCTTTTAGTGATTCTTCGATTAAAATCTGGGGAGAATATGCAAATGCTTTGTTAACAGACTTTTCAAGTTCATCAATGTTTGTACAGAAGCCGCTACCGAGACCGCCAAGTGCATAAGCAGCCCTGATAATAATCGGAAAGCCGAGCTTCTCTGCCGCTTTCTTAGCATCTTCCAAATTAGTACAGGCTATGCTGTGAGGAGTCAAAACTCCTATTTCAGATAACTTTTTTACGAAGAGTTCCCTGTCCTCGGTATCCATTATCGCACGGATTGGCGTTCCAAGCACTTCAACATCGTATTTTCTGAAAATGCCTTCTTTAAAAAGTTCAATCCCACAGTTAAGTGCCGTCTGGCCGCCAAATGAAAGCAGTATTCCATCAGGTTTTTCCTTTTTAATAACCTGCTCGACAAAATAAGGAGTAACCGGTAAAAAGTAAATTTTGTCGGCTATACTCTCCGATGTTTGCACTGTGGCTATATTCGGATTAACAAGCACGGTGGTAATACCTTCTTCCCGGAGTGCTTTTAAAGCCTGCGAGCCTGAGTAATCGAATTCGCCTGCTTCACCGATTTTCAAAGCACCCGAACCGAGCAGGAGCACTTTGTTTATTTTTCTTTCCATTTTTTCACCAAATCAATAAATTGCAGGAATAAGAACTCAGTATCAGTCGGACCCCCCGAAGCTTCAGGATGGAATTGTGCCGAAAAAATGGGCTTCCTTTTATGCCGGATACCCTCGTTTGAGCCATCGTTAAGATTTATGAAATACGGCTCCCATCCATCTGTTAAGGTGCCATCTTCGATTGCATACCCGTGATTCTGTGATGTTATAAATGCTTTTTCTGTTCCGTTCATCAGCACCGGCTGATTATGGCTGCGGTGGCCGTATTTAAGTTTATAGGTAGCCGCACCGGACGCAATTCCGAGAAGCTGGTTGCCGAGACATATACCGAATATCGGTTTATCAATGCCGAGTGCTTTTCTAAGATTTTCAACCGTAGCTTTGCACATTTGAGGATCACCGGGACCATTGGACAGGAAAAGACCGTCGTAATCTTCTTTTGTATAATCATAATTCCATGGCACTTTTATAACAGTCGTATCGAGTGTCAGCAGATACCTTATTATATTATTTTTCACACCGCAATCAACCAGGACAATTTTATATTTACCCTTCCCGTATACTTTCTTGTCAGTACAGCTAACCTTAGCAACAAGGTTATCCGTATTCGGGTCATAAAAATCAACATCCGAATCATTATAAATAATTTTTCCCAGTGCTACTCCCTTTTCTCTAAGCCTCTTGGTCAGTGCCCGTGAATCAATACCGAAAATACCGGGTACTTTATTTTCCTTAAGCCATTCATCGAGGCTCTTTGAAGCATTCCAATGATTATATTTAAAGGAATAATATGAAATTATAAGACCGGAAATATGCACTGAACCCGATTCGAAAAATTTTTGCAAACCGTTCTCTGCAGAATTTCCCGGCACACCGTAATTACCTATCAACGGATAAGTCAGAACAAGAAGCTGTCCTTTATACGAAGGGTCTGTCAGGCTTTCCGGGTATCCGGTCATTGCAGTATTGAATACAACCTCGCCTGCCGACGAGCCTTCATAGCCGAATGATTGCCCCTCAAAAACGCTTCCATCCTCCAGAAC
>DAHXMP010000292.1 GCA_027371665.1 Bacteroidota bacterium
CATCGAATTTTTTTTCCTTAATTATATCGCTTATACTCCCCTTATTATCATCAATAAAATAACTGGCGTCTATTACCGGGCAGTTCTCAAGCAAAGGCTCCGAGTACCTCCCGGCAATAATGCTTATTTCAGCATTTGTACATGTTTCCCTGATAACCTTGCATAAAGGAAGGGTCAATACCATATCTCCGAGCCTGTCTGTTCTGACAACCAATATTGATTTTGCCGATAGTAATTTTTGTTTTGCATTTTTCATAAACTTGTCAAAATATTTCCGTCTAAAATATAAATAATTAAAATTAGTTACGATTGACCATTCCGAGATAACAAGATATAATATTAATTTTTATTTTTGCTTTCTTTATTAGCTTATAATTTAAATAAACTGAAAAAATGAATCAAAGGATTATTATTATAATTCCGGTTTTGTGTTTCTTTTGCTTAGGATTCTTGACTCCCGGCATAATGTCTGATTTGCTTTTATTCGATGAAATACACAAAAAAGAATCTTATGAAATGCACTTTGCATCAGTGCCAGTAAAAGATACAATTTTCATTTTTAGCAGCAAATATATTGAAATTTCACTCTCAAAACAGATTGCAACAGTAGTTTTTCGGAATGACAGTTCAGTAAGTTTCAAAGTCTCTTCAGGCACAAGCCGCCTTGAAAAAGGATTAGATACTCCAACCGGTATTTATACTGTTCAGTCAAAATCACAATTAGCTATTTCAAAACAATTCGATAATGCAGAAATGTTCAATTGGATTGGATTTAACGGCAACATAGGAATTCACAGCCTGAAAGGCAAAGCATATTATCGGAGATTGGGCAGATATCCTTCTTCGCACGGATGTGTGAGAATTAGCAAGGAAGACGGTGAAAAGCTTTACAATATGGTAAAACGAGGGACACCTGTCTTTGTGTTCGATAAAGAACCAGCAAGAATAATTGTTTTTGCTGAACCTTATGATTTCAATCCCAATACAGATATTTTTCTTGAAAGCAGTGGGATTTCCCAATCCAGAATCCTTAACAGAAGATTAACAAGCTTATATAAAGGTAATTTTTATAACTCTGCTTTCGGAAGGATTTTCCTATCCGATAACACAATTCTGCGATGCGGAGGTTTACCGATAGGAGAGGCAGACAAAATTGCAATTAAACAAAAAATTCCATTAAAGCTTGATAATAGAAATTTTGTAAGGAATGATGTTGTTAAATATAAATCTTTACTTAAATTCAGCAGTGCGGATTCTGCAGATAAAGCTATTTACATATCTTCTGATACTCTTCGGCATACCTCTTTATAGCGTTGAAAATTCCTTTCGCTATTTTATTTTGCCCGGTTTCCGAAGTAACATATTTCTCATCATCCCTGTTCGATAAAAATGCAGTTTCAAACAAAACGTTTGGCATAGAAGAACCGACAAGAACATAAAATCCGGCCTGATTGACTCCCCTGTCGGTTAAAGGTGTAGTTTTAGATACTTCATCCTGAAGTATTTTTGCAAATAGTTCGCTGAATTTCACAAAGGCTGCCTGAGCCATTGTTGCAATAATTAATTTTTCACCCGAAAGTTCAGAATATTGTTCTTTCTTTTTCTCAAGTTTGATAACAGAATTTTCCAAGTTTGCAACTTTAACAGCGTCGTCGTTTCTGCCGGGCCTGAGAATATAAGTTTCAAATCCGTTAGCATGATTTGGTTTTGTTGGGGCAGAATTCATATGAATACTGATAAACAGTTTCCCTTTGCTTTGATTTGCTATCTGTCCTCTCCTGTAAAGCTCGACAAACCTGTCATCGACACGTGTCATAACCACTTTGGTATCAGGCATATTTTCTTCGATCAGATTTCTTACCTTAAGAGCAATATCGAGTGTCAGGTCCTTTTCCTTCTTTCCGCTTACACTTATCGCACCCGGGTCGAATCCACCATGCCCGGGGTCCAGAACAATAACATCCAAAGCCCATTTCTTTTTCTCATTTTCAAATTCAGTACCCGGAGAATTTGTCTCAGATGATGTTTCTTCATCTGATTTCAAGGAATTTGTAACATTTTTTATATCCGTCTTATCATTAATAACCTGTTTTTTTTCATTAAATTTTTCAGAAAAGATAATCGAATAAACAACCTCTTTGGGTCCAACTCTCGATGAAGTGTAAGCAAGAGGTTTTTCTTTAAGCTTTATCCTGTAAATCTGAAAATCCTTAATTTTTTCAGATTTCATGTTTTCAATCCCATTATCATCAGGTAAATTATCAACCGAATTAATGACATCGGGAATTCTTAGAATAACATTATCACCCTTGCATTCAGGTGCCTGGTATGATGAAATAGTATTGTTGGCAACAATATGAATTTTTAAAGTATCTCCGGATAAATCTGTATAAATTTTGATAATTTGAGGTGGCGATACAAGGTCAGATAACGAATTTGATGCGAGTAAATTCTCAGAGTGTTTATATAATCGGTTAATATTCAGTAATTGGTTCTCAGTGCTATCCTGCCCTTTTTCATTCGGTCTGTCATCCAGTTCCTTCCTTATCAGGTTTCGTGGAAGAACATAAAGATTCGGTGGATAAACTTTATTAACAGGATTTTGCATTCCCTTCAAAGGAGGCTTTTGTTGGGTATCCTGCTCAATAGTCTTAACTTCAGGAATAATTGATTTTTCAACATTTTCCGATTTATAATTCATCAGGGATTTGATGCTAAGCAAACCACTTCTTAAGTTTTTCACCGAATTATTAAATGATTCGGAAAAAACCGGGATTGTATTACATCTTTTAATTTGGGATGATGAAATCCTGTTATTATCCGGCGGAACATTTTTTTTAATATTTGTTTCAGATAACAACCAGGGCTTTTCAAACTTTCCTTTTGCATTAAGATTATTTACCCCAATTACATTTCTCTCGACTTTTATATTATATAAACCCAGGGTGCCTAGTGCCTTAAAAAAAGTTTCTGCCGGTACATAGAGAAGCGAATTGAACAATATTGCGGGTAATGTCATTTGTGCTGCTCTGACACTATCACTTCCTTTAAAAACAACAAAAAAAGATAGAGGGATAATTTTAACTGTGCCTCCCGTTATTTTTATTTCCCCTTTTGATTCGTCATATTGTCCACCCGGAAAAAGGACTGGCGATATTTGAGATAATGGCAGGTATGCAGTGTGGTTAATTATCTCGGCATTGTGTACTGTTCTTAATCCATTAGGCATTACAAGAACATATCTTTCCTGCGAGAATAAGCTTACTGCAGTAAGAATCATTAAAATGAATAACAGGTTAAAGAAAATAGTTTCTTTATGAAATTTGTATTTAATTATATTCATTGTATTTATAAAT
>DAHXMP010000316.1 GCA_027371665.1 Bacteroidota bacterium
ATATTCCGGCACTGAAAAAAATAGCCGCTGAACATAATCTCGTACTCGTCGCTGACAACACATTCAGCCCGCTGATTTTTGGTAAAATGATTTTATTTTGATTAATTGAAAATTATTAGTATAATAACAGGCAAAGTTAAAAAATATTTGATTTGTTTCTGAATTTGAATTTGAACAAATTCGCTTTTTAAATAAATCGAACTTATGTTAAATTGTCTAACAAATAAGGAATCACAATAGATTCCGGGAGCTATTAATGTCATATAATCCGGCAAATGAAATCCAGGACTACCTCGTATTCGGCGAATTTGGCGGAGTGAACCCGTCAATCGAGGATTCGTCAACTTTTACTTTTCTTTCGGCTGAAAGAATGGAAGAGGTCTTCCAGGGCAGAGCAGAGGGATGTTACCTATATTCGCGGCATATCAACCCGACAAACGAATACCTGTCGAGAGCCTGTGCTTTGATGGAAGGGAGCGAATGTGCCCAGATAACATCTTCGGGCATGTCGGCGATAAGCTGTACTTTGATGCAGTTATGCAGTGCAGGCGATGAAATCATTTCGAGCCGTACAATTTACGGAGGAACTTATGCCCTGATGAAAAACTTTCTTCCCAGGTTCGGCATAAATACTCACTTCGTAGATATAACTAATTTAGATATCGTCAAAAATAAAATCAACGAGAAAACAAAAGTTATTTACTGCGAATCAATCAGCAATCCCCTTCTCGAAGTTGCAGATATTCCGGCACTGAAAAAAATAGCCGCTGAACATAATCTCGTACTCGTCGCTGACAACACATTCAGCCCGCTAATGCTCGAACCTATTAAGCTTGGTGCCGATGTCGTCGTTTACAGTTTGACAAAATTCGTGAACGGTTCGAGCGACTGCATTGCGGGAGCAATCTGCGGCACATATGATTTTATTTCAAGCCTAAGAGATGTCGGTTCCGGTGCCTGCATGTTGATTGGTCCCGTAATGGACCCGATAAGGGCATCGAGCATATTCAAGAATCTCAGGACTCTTCATGTGAGAATGGTTCAGCACAGCAAGAATGCCAGGTACCTGGCGGAAAATATCGAAAAGCTGGGTATGAGGGTGTTTTATCCGGGCTTGAAGTCTCATCCCCAGCATAAATTAATCGGTTCTATGCTCAATCCCGATTACGGCTACGGCGGCATGGTTACGATTGATGTGAAAGACGAGGAAATCGCAAATAAGCTGATGATAAAAATGCAGGAAGAACATGTAGGTTATTTTGCAGTCAGTCTCGGCTTTTATAAAACTTTGTTCAGTTCCCCGGGAACAAGCACTTCATCAGAAATACCAAAGGAAGAGCAGGAAAAAATCGGTTTATCTCCCGGCTTAATCAGGTTCTCGGTCGGAATTGACCACGATATCGAAAGAACGTTCGGGAGAATCAAACATAGTATGAAAGATTGCGGCGTGATATGAATTCAACTATGAATAGAGGAACAATCCAATTTTTATATTAGTAACTAACGTTAAAAAAAGGGATTGTTACAATCAACAATCCCTTATATATCAACTTTACTGCTTTTCCGCCAGTTCCTTCGGGACGCGGCTTTTGTCTGTCAATGCAGCGAGGAATTTTGCTATGTACTTCGCATCTTCCGGCGAAAGTTTTTTATTCAACTGCATCCATGCCATTTGCGGGATTGCTTCTTCGAGGGAGGCAGCCTTACCATCATGGAAATATGGATATGTCAATGCTATGTCTCTTAGCATCGGCACCTTGAACATGTACATATCGGCATCGTTTTTAGTAATTGCATACCTTCCCTTGTCCGTTGTGTCGGCATAAGGATGAATCAGTCCTATCTTCTGGTAAAGAGTTCCTCCGAGCATAGCTCCCGTGTGGCAGGTCGTGCATCCCGTCGAGATGAATAAATCCAGTCCTTTCATTTCTTCCTGTGAAAGTGCATTAACGTTTCCGTTAAGATAATCATCGAACCTGTCATGCGTAATCAATGTCCTTTCAAATGCCGCAATTGCCCTTGCAATATTATCGAAAGTTATCGGTTCTTTGTCTTTCGGAAAGGCTTTGCTGAACAATTCTTTGTATTCTGCAATACCTGTAACTTTATTAACGACAAATTTATCATTTGGCATTGCCATCTCGACCGGATTAAGAATCGGGCCTTTTGCCTGTTCTTCGAGGTCTTTAGCTCTTCCGTCCCAGAACTGAACAAATTGAAAACCTGCATTCAGAACTGTCGGTGAATTGCGTGTTCCATGCTTGCCTCCGACACCAGTGGCTACCGGCTTGTTATCTGCTCCGCCGAGGTTATTGTCGAGCCTGTGGCAGGTATTGCATGAAACGGTGTTATCGAGTGAAAGGTGAGTATCGTTATAAAGCTTTTCACCAAGGGCAATCATCTCTGGTGTATCCGTTTCGCTCCCGGGCATCTTGCCTGCGAGCGGCTTGAAGTAAAGCCTTGCATCACCGGACAATTTTATTATCTGGTCTTGTGTCATAAGCTTTTCGCCGGTTTTTGCTTCTTTGGATTTTCCGCATCCGGCAAGGACAGCAAAAGCTAACAATAAAAAGAGTGTTTTTTTCATATTATCTCCTGCATAGTTTGAAAATGGTAGTTAATAGGAATTAAAAAACAAATCAATTAATAATCATTACACCAATATAAAGAATTTCATCAATATCAAACAAATCTTGTTTATTTTAAAGATATATTTTCCGATTTTGTTGTTTTTTCTTATTAAGAAATACTCTCCAAAAACCAAGCATGCATAATAGTTTTCATTAGTCATTAATTACCAGTTAATAGTTATTTCTCTTTTCGATTATTAATTATTACCACTTTTAGAAATTGATAAAAGGGCTATCGAACTAAATTCTTCAATTGACACAGTTTTCTCAATAATGAGATAATATGTTTATAATTACTTACGATAACAAGTTAATACCTGTTATGAACATTATCGGAATAAAGTAAATGAATCAAACAAAAAAAATTCTTTCTTACATTAAATAGAAAATCTACAATTTTAACATTCATTAGAGTATTTAAAATAAAAATCAAAATATATCTTTTTTAATACCGTTGTAATAATGAATTTTTTTTATGTGTTGGCAGATAAGATGTACGGAAATAACAAAACTATTATAGATAAAATAAAGAAATTTTTGATTCCTTTACTGGCAGTTTTATTTTTTTACCAGGCGGAAGCCCAAAAGATTTTAATTCCCATGGATTTGTCGCAGACCGACCACCTTAAAGCATACGGGATTGCATACTGGGTGCTTAAACAGGGGCACACTGTAGACTGGCTCCTGAATTACCGCGGCGGTTCGTTTATGATGGACTATAGCGATTTATTTGCAACCGAATGCAGAATAAGAGGTGTTTCCTTTGAGTCAATTGACGGAGAACAGGCATCGGAGATTTACGCAAAAGTTCAGAGCGACAATGTTAACATGGATGTTGTTAAACTCGAAAAAGCCCCCAAAATTGCTGTTTACGCTCCCCCAAATGCTCAGCCCTGGGATGATGCAGTAAGGCTTGCCCTCGACTATGCCCAGATTGACCATGATATTATCTGGGATGAGGATGTTCTCTCTGGAAAGCTGTCCAAATACGACTGGCTTCATCTGCACCACGAAGACTTTACGGGACAATACGGAAAATTCTGGGCAGCATACCAGACTGCTCCCTGGTATATTGAACAGGTTGCCCTCAACGAAGCAACTGCAAAGAAGCTCGGCTTTTCCAAAGTTTCCGAAATGAAAAAAGCAGTTGTCCGGAAAATAATGGAATTTGTAGCGAACGGAGGCTTTTTGTTTGCTATGTGCAGTGCAACGGATACATTCGATATTACAATAGCCGCTATGAATATTGATATCTGCGGGCCGATGTTCGATGGTGACCCTGCGGACCCTGATGCTAACTCAAAGTTGGATTACACAAATTGCTTTGCTTTCGAAAATTTCAAATTGGTTATGGACCCCTATGTTTACGAATTTTCCGATATTGACGTTACTAACCAGTCTATAAACAATCCTGATTTGGATTATTTTACTTTGTTCGACTTCTCAGCCAAATTCGACCCAGTTCCAACAATGCTTACTCAAGACCACGTTAATGTCATTCACGGCTTCATGGGACAGACAACTGGTTTTCACAAAAGGTTTATCAAAAAAAATGTAATCATTATGGCTCAAAGGGAAGGCTCAGACGAAGTAAAGTATATACACGGCAATATCGGCAGAGGGACTTTCACATGGTACGGAGGCCATGACCCGGAAGATTACAGGCATTTTGTCGGCGATAAGCCAACCGACCTCAGCCTGCATAAAAATTCGCCGGGCTACAGGTTGATTTTGAACAATGTCTTGTTTCCGGCAGCAAAAAAGAAAAAGCTTAAAACCTGAATTTATATTAAATTTGTAAGAAATAAATCTGATTGCATTTATTATATTTGAAAAACAATACAATACATTATTATTGAGACTTAATGCTGAAGCCGGTTAGAAGAATTTTTTCAGTTGCTTTTCTTTTTTTGCTGTTGTTATTTAATGAAGCATTAAGCCAGGTTATTGTAAGAATTCCTGATACGACAATACCACGGGGAAGTATCTACAAAATTCCTGTTATTGGTACTATCCCGGGCAGTTCATTAAATAATTTAACTTTACAGCTTGTTTTCAATGCAAATGTTATTGATATCAAATCCGCTTCCGGTGCAGGCAATTATGCAATGAAGTGTCCCGTGCCTAAAGTTGATTCAATAAATTTTGATAACCTGAATTCAGCTGTTATAACAATTTCATGTAATGACGTCCAGCCCGTCAACAATGATACAATTTGTACAATAGATGTTGAAGGCTTGGCAGGGCCTGATTCTTTATCACTAATCAAGCCTATTAAAGTCATTATTGACGGAACAGCGATAGATGCCGCAACTCTTGTACAGGGAACAATCAAGGTGCCAGGTGAACCTGTTTACCAGGAATTCCCGGAAGGCATCGGGCAGAATTACCCGAATCCGTTCGAGTCAACTACAACTTTCCCGATGAGTATAAATAATTTGACAAAAGTGAACTTTCTTATTTATGCAGTGAACGGAGCATCAGTATATGAAGTAACTGTTCCGGGAGACTGGCTTACACTGGAAAAAGTTACGAAAAACGGCAATATTGTTATTGACAGGTTCGATTCTGTGCTTGAAAGAGGCTCTTATTTGCTTCATCTCACGCCCGGACCCGAAATGGCATCGGGTGTTTATTTTTTATTAATGCTTACAGACAATGGGAAGTACAGTAAAGGATTTCTTTATTTGAAATGAAACTATACCTGAAATATTACCTTATTTTAATTCTCAGCCTGTTAATTATCCTGCCGGTAAGGGCACTCTCAGGTTCCGACAGTTTGGCAAGCAATGAAAGACGTAGGATTATGAGCGTCAAAAATTCCGAAGGAACGGAATTCTGGTTATGCTTTATGCAAAATTTCCAGGAGGAAGACAAGCCGAATCCTTCAAATAAATTAATGCTCGAGTTATTTATTACTGGTAGTTACGATACTAAAGTAAGCATTACGATTGACGGCTTTGGATATAAGCTGGATACTTTTTTAATCGGCGGTTCTGTTTATAATATAAAGATAAGTCCTAAAGCTGAAGTAAAAGCAGACGAAATGGCAGAAAGGCTCGCCATTCATATAACTTCGGAAAAGCCAATTTCAGTTTACGGTTTGAATCGCCGCTACCAGACTACTGACACATATCTCGGCCTGCCGGTAAGTGTTCTCGGAACTGAATACCGGGTTATGTGCTATAATGTTGCAAACAAATTGATGTCGGAATTTGCTATAGTAGCAACCGAGGACAGCACAGAAGTAACCATTATTCCCACTGCCGCAACGATGAGAAGCGATAAAGGAGAGCCATATACTGTCGGTCTTAGGCGGGGAGACGTTTACCAGGTTTCTGCTAGGTTTGAAGCTCTGGGCAGGTGCGACCTGACAGGCACATTAATTAAATCGAACAGGAAAATCGCAGTGTTCAGCGGGCATCAATGTGCTTATGTCCCTCAATATATAATTGCCTGCAACCACCTTGTCGAGCAATGCCCTCCTATTCCTTCATGGGGTAAGCATTTTTATATAGGCAAGCTCGAATCGCGCTCTTATTACACTTATCGCGTGCTTGCAAATGAGCCGCGTACGAGAGTGTTTGAAGACAGCAAGCTTGTCAAAACTTTAAACGGAGGTGAATTTTATGAAGGTAAATCGAATAAAGCAATTCAAATTACCGCAGACAAACCAGTTCTCGTTGCACAATATTCACAGGGCTTTCAAAACGGCGATTCTATCGGCGACCCAATGATGATTTTTATCAGTCCGACACAACAATTCCTCAATCAATACAGGTTCGCTACCCCTGTCAACGGTTCCTGGAAGCATTATGTCAATGTCATCGTTCCCGACAAGTCAATCAGTACGATGAGGCTTGACAATGAGCCGATTGCCTCTTCAATGTTTCAACCTCTCGGAATAAGCAGATACTCGATTGCTTATATCCAGGTACCATTCGGTACTCATACAATCGAAGGAGACCTTCCATTCGGTATGTACTCTTACGGATTCGGATACGGATTGGACGGTTACGATGCTTATGGGACGATGGGAGGACAGTCATTCCATAATTATGAACCGGCAAGGGACACTTTGAGCCCGGTTTGCGAAATTAACAAAGCGAAGCCGGGTTCAGGAATCATTTTGCGTGATGACAGGGAAGATGATACTGGAATAAAAAAAGTTAAAGTCCTCGAATCGAGTGGCGTTGATGTTACTGTGCCGAAATTCGAGGAAGGACTGCTTCAATTACCTGTAGAAATCAGCCTGAAAAACTCCGCAGGATTCGGAAAAACTGTTTTACAGGTTCAGGATGTTGCCTTAAATTCTTCTGTATTTACTATTTGTTCGAGTTACGATTCAAAAACAAAATCGAGTGTGATGAGCATTTCCGAAGGAAAAACAACTGATTGTGTCCCGAATCCCGGCTTCCAGATAGGTGTATTCTTTAAGCTTTCAAGCTTCTTTCATTCAGCGGATTTTTCAAACACCGGTAATTTGGCTTCGCTTGGGAAATTCACAGATGCCGTTGGATTTGGCGGAATTGGCGGAATCATGCTCGAAAGGCAAATCCTTCCCAAACTCGTAGCTTCGGCGCGATTGTCATTTGAATCTTATGGCGGCACTCTTTCAGCCCCGGGCATAATTGACAGTGTTAGGGACCAGATAACAGGTAAGCTGGTTTCACATCAGGAAGAAACTCTCCTGAAGTTGGACGGATTATACATGCATTTTACACCTGCAGCCGAATGGTTTTTTTCCAATTATTTCTACCTGCTTGGAGGCTTGAATTTCGCAGTAAATTTATCGAGTTCAGTTACGGTTCAAAATCATATCTTAACACCTGAGAGTTTCGTTTATTCAAACGGTGCAAAGACTATTAGTGCGGCTCCGGATAAATTGTCTTCGCTTAGTGCATTCAGATTCGGTATTGTCCTCGGTGGAGGTGTTAATTATCCGGTTGATTTCGATTTTTCGGTTTTCGGTGAAGTTAATTACACTTTTCATTTCGGCAATTTAATAAATGACGGAAACTGGGGATTGCAGCAGCTTTCCCTCCAGTTCGGACTGAAATATAATCTTTAACCGGTGAAGCCGCGATGGAAGCCGTTTACCTCAAAAGAATAATCGCAGTTTTTTCAAAAGACACACAAAGCGAGCTTCGTACTCGCTATTCGATATCCGCAATCCTGCTTTTTATTTTAACGACAATAACAATGATAGCGATAAGCTCTGCGAATGAAAAGCTGAACACAGGCATCTCGGCAGGTATTCTTTGGATTATTATGTTCTTTGCCGCAATGACCGGCATTGCAAAAGCTTTCGTCAGCGAGGAAGAAAGAGGGACAGGTTTTCTTTTGAAAATTTATACATCCAGCGATGCTGTTTATTTCGGCAAGCTCCTGTTCAACATCCTGCTCTGCCTCTTGCTGAATATAACGGCAACATTAATCTATCTTTTGATAAACGGAAGTATTGTTGTGAAACAGCCTTTAATTTTTATTTTTATGCTCGCTTTAGGTAGTCTCGGCATGGCATCAGGCACGACACTTATATCTGCAATCATAGCCCGTGCAAACGTCAAAGGTGCATTATTCCCTGTCCTTTCATTTCCCGTTATACTTCCCTTAATCATATCGGGCATAAGCCTGACAAAGCTTTCATTCGAGGGAGGCAGCTTCGCAGATGCCCGGAGCGATATGCTCCTTATGCTCGCCTACAGCGGTGTCATCATACCTGCCTCATATATTTTATTCGACCTGATTTGGGAAGAATAAAAATCCATTTTTGCAAATTTAGCTTGCTTTGGTGAACGAATTTACGTAAATTTGGTCAGTGTTTAGCCAAATTAACAAAATTGCAATAATATAATGCGATGAAGTAATATTTATTCGGATAATTATTTCGACTGACTGAAATAATTATTTTCAAAATATATTATGCCCCTACTGCGGAGCTTTTTCGGTTGTCGTTCTATCATTACCTATAAATATCGCACTCTGATGGAGCTTTTTACATCTTCACATATTAATCTCCATTGGGAATGATATAATTACTTCAATTAATCTCAATCTCATCCTCTTTGAAGCCGTAATTGTTCAGCCAATACTGCTTAGTGAACCTGACACTGCCTGTCTGCGAGATTTTAAGGTCCCTCTCGACTTTCTGCAATGTGTCCTCGTCGTTAATAAGCAATTCAAACAGCGGATATCCAAACGATGAAAAATTAAGATTGACTATGTGCTTAATGATAGTGTTCATGACCGATTCCACGAGCCTGATATCCGAAAGAATCACTTCCCTCCTGACCTTGAAATGAGTCTGTGCGGCGGCATAAGAACCAACATTAAGCTCTGTAGTCAGTGTCTGTGACAGAATTGCCTTCGATATTTCGGCATTGCAGTGACTGATTAGTTCTTTGTAAAGAGAGACAGAAGAAGTCCTGACAGCTTCGTGCATTTCCAGCTTAATATCCGAAGGAGCCACAATCACCGCATCTTCGGTCATGTTTGCAAGCTCGTTCGCCAGTTTCTGGGTCTCGTCATACGTGGAGCCGCGTGTGTACTGTCCCATCAGTATCGGCATCCCATATTTTTCCGTGAAATTCACCCAAAACCTGATTGAGCCGTTTTTGAAAGTAACGGGCCAATAGCATTTTCCAAGCAGGGCATGTCCATAAGGATTCATATATGAAGATTCATAATGAACATTCAGAATCTTGAATGGAGGCGGTTCTTCGCCCTTCGGTTCCCCGGATTTTTTATATCTCAGATTTCCCTTCCCGTCGTAGAAGAACCATTCCTGTGGCTTTGCTATGATTGCATCAGGCACGATGAACTTCCTGCTTCCTTCGGTAATCTTCCATAAAATTTCCATAGGCTGGTAGCCGAAAAGCGGGGCCTCCAGTATGTCCCTTTCTATTTGCTGCATGTCGAGCCCGTCGAATATTCCCTCTATTTCCCTGACAATTGCATCCGATGCCCCATTCGGCATAATATTATAATCGAGGGATATAACGCCGCTCTTTCTCGACTGGATGCAGCTCCAGACATGAGGGTCGTTCTTCAGTTCGCGGTAAACCTCGATTGTCTTCCCCGTATTTCTCAGCACTTTGTCGGGATTCGGCAGCATACCGATATAGCCCAGCAGTGCATTTTGCGATTCCCTCGTAATTAATTCCGCCGTCAGTTGACTTTTACTCTGCATTTTACCATCCTCATTTACTTATTATTAATCCGACAATTATACCAACTACCGTGCCGCCGGTGAACCAGCCTGCGTTTTCCCACCAGGGCTTCTCTTCTTTTACGGTTTCTATTTTCGTTAACTTTTCGACCTTAATTGAGTCAGGCTGCCTGTTGACTTCCAATGAAAAGAGATTTGCAGGAAATTCATAGCTTGCCTTTATTGTATCTTTGCCTGTTAATGTATCGAGTCTTGCAACAAAAGGCGATGTTTCAAAGACAGAATCGGACTTCTTTTCAATTTTTGCTTTTATCTTATGAAGCCTCAACGGCTCTTGCTTTATTACATGAACCACCGTATCGTGCAATGTAATTATGTCTTTCATATGTTTATAAATTGTGAAACCATGTTCTTTTTTCAGCATAAATCCAATAATTAGACCTGCAATCAGTGCAGCCAAAGCCAATCCAAGCGAATACTTCTTATTCATAATGAACCTCCTTCAAATGTTCGTTCATTCTCTCATTCATATCGTTTAGCCCCATGCTTATTTCATCCAGCCTGAAAGTTATCATCATGTCATAGTTCGCAATTCTCTCCTCTATTATCGAAAGCCTCTGTTCATGTGCCGAGTGCCTCTTTTCAACGAGAATATTTGCCTTAATTAACTGTTCGCGGCTTTTTCTCATCTCCGATTTCAATGCAAAAAAGAAGCTCGTCAAAATCCCGAGGAATGTAAAAGCTGTCATCAAAAATTCTATTTTATCCATGTCCATTTTCCCATTCTTAAAAAAATCCTTTCATTAAAGCGTTGATGTTTGCCGCATCAGCCGCACTCAGCTTATGATTAAAATTGTAAAATGATGCAATATCGCAAGTCGCATCATAAATATAATTCGTTACGAGCTGCTGCCAGAGACCCCCGAAAAGAGTTTTTCCGTTCGAAGCAGGATAAAAATTCCCGCTTGAAATCGTATTATCCACAGTCAATGCAACAGACTTTCCGTCAACATAAACATTGAGGCTGTTTTGAGAATATGCGATTGTTATTACATGCCATTTCCCGTCGCAGATTGATGTTCCCGGATTGTACCTCTTGTACGAACCGGAACCCGATAAGACAAGCACGTCTGGCCCGTTATTCCCATCCAACCTGATTGATACAAGCCCGTTCTGTGAATGTTCGGCTATGCAGAAAAGATAATGAGCCGTGGAATCGTTCTTACTGCTCCTGAAAACGATAACGATAGAAAAAGAGCTGTTACACTCATACTGAAAATCAGTATTTGAAAAATAAACCCTGTTCCAATTACCTGCCGTACTCCCGTGTCCTCCTGTAAATGACAAGTAGCCGTTTGAATTAATCGAAGGCAGGCTGCTTCCGGCAAGCGTTCCGTTGCTCGTACCTGCAAGGTCTGTGAACGTCGTTCCGCTCGCTCTTTTCCCGGTATAATAATTTCTCAATCCCATTCCTGCCTCATTCGTGTGCCGTAAAAAGATTTTGAGGAACGATATAAGACTTAAGCTGAAGGTCTGCCGGCTTTGTTGAGGCACCTCCTACACCCGTGATTCTCATGCTGATATTATCGTATTGATTCACACTGCCAAGATAAGTCCCGCTGTTCGGAATGACATTTCTCATTGCATTTTGTGTCATCAGGTCGAGCGAGGAACCGAATAAAGGTGTGCTTTCCCTGTATAGATTTATGGCACATGACGCACCGCTTCCAGCCGCCGCAGTCCTTACTTTTATATCAACGGCAAGAAGCCATGCGAGATAAGGCACATCCAATAGCCAGGTGCCCTGTGAATTATTTGCGTCGGCAACAAGCTCGCCCGGCAGGCTTATCAGGTGTACATAATCCCAGAACTTCCTGTTTGGTGTTGACTTAAAATCTTTGTCACCGGCTTCCAGCGATGACAGCACTATGACATTAGCCGTAACCGTGCCTGCATCTCCGGAAGTCGAGCTGATGTAGCCTACACGCCTCACTGTTCCCGACGAATTTGTGCAGGTAAACAAAGAACCTTCGAGCATCTTTCTGTCGGCATTAGTTCCCGAAAAAGTAAACGAAGAGCTGTTTAAAAATGTTCCATCCAAATCCACCCACATTCTTAAAAATAAATCGTCAATTGTAACTTTCTTTTTATTATTACCGTCGGATGAATCTTCTATTAATACAATATCGTTATTATCGGGGCTTGTCTTCTCCTGGAATGAATTTATATCACCTGCACTTCTTTTCAATTGAGAATCGTTAGTTACATTGCCAAGCCCTACCTGCATTTTATCAACATTGTGAGGATTTTCATTATCGCTGACATGACTCATTGGAGCTTTGGCGTCAAGCTCATCTTGCAAATCGGACTGGTCGGAAAGAGTTCCGCTTATGTCTCCCCATTTGGTATCGGAACCGTTAACTATTGGAAATAAATTTATAGGCATTTTTTTCTTTCAAATTATTATACATAATCAATAATAGCTGTCATTTTACCGCCACTAATACCGTTTTTAATAAATTTGATTTTAAAATAGCTGAAATATCCTATGAACAGGAACATTTCCGAATCGGCCTCGTTTGTTGTAGTATTGACACTGATTGTTTTTCCGAGTGATTTCAACGATGCATCATTTGAAGCATACACCTCAATTATTCCATCGAGAGTCCCGGTAACATCCTTCCATGTTAATTGCAGCGATGATGCAATTCCAATCTTACCCATGTTGCTGACCGGGTCGAGCTTTGCAGGGAACCATTCCGTCTCGAAGTTATCGCTCATAGTATTATTTTTAAAGATTTCCGCAATCATTTTTTCACCTTCGTCGGTATAAATCCAATTAATCCTCTTACTCTCATCCATCCCAGCGGCTCATAAATATTTCTTTTCATTATGAACACTCCTTCCAGGAACTTATTCCTCTGCCTGTCGAATTTCCTGACATTGAAACCGACAGTAAGAATCCAACCGGCTTTATATACCACAACAATTCTTTCGATATGGCCGAAAACCGTCGTACCTCTCCTCCATACTATTAAATCATGTCTTTGCGGCTTGAATGACGAGGGCAATCCTTTTTTCAAGGCATCGCTGAAAATCTCATTTGCAAGTCCGGTCCTTTTGATTGGAATATCGTTATTATTTACGTTTAATGATTTGGCTGCTGCCAAAAAACAATAATACTGCCCTGCTGCACAGTAAGGACTGCCTTTTTTCAAACCGGCAACCTCCAGGTATTTTTCAACATCGCCGTCATTCTTACCGGTCTTTTCGCATGTCCCCACCTTTGCCAGGGCTGTATCCAATGAAGCTTCGAGCAATTCTTCGTTACAAGATAAATTGTACTTCCGCTGGGCATAAGAATTTCCTGTCAGGAACAGAATAATTAAACAATAAGTTAAAATCAATTTCATTTTGAACCTTTAATTGGAAAATTGTGCAATGTAAACTCCCAGCACCACAAGCCCTACACAGATATGAACGCCCATAAAAATAAAACCGAGATTCGAGTTTGCCGCATACCTGCTGAAATCAATCTTCGTATAAGCATATTGTGCCAGCCCGGAAAGAGCAAGTGCTATGCTTTCGACCACGATAATCAGGAGAATCGTCCTTATTTCTGTGATGAATGGCTTCGCAAGCAGTAAAGCCAGCAGCCCTATAACAATCCACACTGAATATCTTTTTACAAAATCAATTATATTTTTCATCATTTTCTCCCAAATTTTATTTTACAAATCAAAATGTATCGAGCAGGTCGTCCGAAAAAATCCGCTCGCTCCCGTTCTTATTTGAAATAATCGGCGGCGGTGCATCTGTCGCAGGAGTCGTTCTTGTCAGGGACACCAACCCAGCCTGTATATCCTTCAGCATCTTAAGTGCATTAATTCTTCGCCATGTAATAGTCGAAGGCACTGTCGTTTTACAGTAAGCAATTTCAAAAAGCAGTGCTATCGTCAGGTCAACCGATATTTTCTTTATGATTGGATTAATCTCTTCAATAAATGGGACATCGAACCTTCCGTGCAAATATGAATCAATCATCGTGTCGGCATTATTCCTCGCATAAGCTGTGCGGTCTGTGTTGATTGTCGTTCCGGTTGAATCACCGGTCAGAACAGCGAGGTCGCTTTCCGAAAACTCTTTCAATAAATCTTCATCTGATGAGTAAGCCATTTTTATTCTTTAATTATTATTAAAATATTATTTAAAACCGTCATCCTGAGCGAAGCGAAGGAACATATTTATATTACATCATTTCAACATTATTTCTTTTCCCACGCTTACGCCCGGGATGACTATTATTAACAATTCAGCACCATAATTTAAAATCTTACGGTACGACCTTAATCCTTACAAAACCGGCACCGCTGGAAGAATCGAGAGACCTGCCGTTGACAGGCTCGCTTCCCGTTGCCGCTCTTGCCTTGCCGAGGCTCGCAGAAGTAATATCGGTACCCGCGGGAATTGTGGTAGTCGTCTCGATTGCAATAGTCCCCAACGATACTACCGATGAGTATTCTCCGTTAACCCAGTCAACTTCCGTTACTCCCAAAGCACGTGAGCCGTCATCGCACAAAGAGCCGAGGTGCGAAACGAACCTGAATGCCGGCAAATCCTCTACTGCCTTGACTGTCAGGCTTTGAACCGGCTGATATGTCTTATCGCTTATTGACATTTTCTTCTCCTGAAAAAATTTAACAATTATGAATGATTTGTGTCCGAAATCAAAAATGCCGCATCCGAAGCAGTTACCTTTATACAGTAATTGTCCGTGTTGCGGATCACCTTGATTTTTCCGCCGTTCTCGTAGTAAGTATCCACTTCCGGCTTGCCTTCGCGCTGGAAAGTATAACCGTAGCTCGGATTAAATTCCGAACGGTTCTCCCTGTTTCTCAGGTCAACATAAGCCAGGATGACATTGTCTCCCCAGACATCCGTGAACGTGCTCCCGTCCGTGGAATAAACCGACATTCCAACCTGTATGTTCGGTATCTCGGTAATCTCGGCAAGAATCTGCCTCGTGATTTTCGAAAGACCTGAATACTGAACCCTCTCGAGCAGTTTCGGATGCTGCATTAATGTTTGGTATGCAGAATCGCCGATTACCATTACATTGGGATAGCGGGCTATCCTGCTTCTTATCGCAGACATTGCTTCCTTAATCACGAGAACCGGGTCAACATCCGTAAGAGAGTAATCGTCCCATGCATTTCCGGAAGCGATGATTTCTTTCAATCCTGTCGCAAAATTCGATGTGTTCTGGACGTAATCGGCGGCATCTTTTTCCCTGCCGAGCATGAGTATGTCCATCAGTTCCTTCGTTATCCTTTGTTCCAGCCTGTAAAAATCGGGTGATTCCTCTTCTTCGAGATAATCGAGTGCAATCTCGATATCTTTTTCCTGTGTCTCGAAGCTCACAAGCTCCAAATCTGCAGGAGGAATCCTGTTCGATGAAGCCCTGATTGCCCTTTCCGTCTGCCTTACGACAAATGCCTCTTTCCCGAAAACGGGAATCTTGCCTTTCAGCTTCGGCACCTGCACTATTGGAAAGAGAAAATCGGCAACCATCGAAGCGTTCGAGTAACCATGTGCTATAGTCGTCAGCACCGGGTCCACCATTCTCAATTCATCGAGCCTTGAGTCAGCCATTTTTTTCTCCTTATTAATAAATAAATTTCCTAATAATTAGCCTCCTTTTTCAAAGGGGGATTAAAGGGGTTTTTATAAAATTATCCCCACATTATTCCGAAAAGCATCGGACATTAAACCTGAAACTCCTTCTGAGCCACTGTTACGGCTTCCTCGTAAGTCATACCCGGAGTTTCCGCCTGTAATTCTTTAGCTTTTTCGTGCAGTTTCAATCTTCCAATTGACACATTCTTTGTTCGGAAGTCCGATTCGTAAGTATTCGAGCCGTTCACTCTCTTCTGAGCAAACTCCTTTACAGTGAATACCGGTTTCATTCCCGATACAAAACTTTTTACTTTATTAACCATAGAAATTGATTCCGAAAATTGCCCTTCGTTTTTTAAATGCTTGTCAGCCTGGAAAGCGAGTTCAAGGATACAGAGCAAATCTTCAGCCTGGGAGGGCTTAATGAGCGAGCCGTCTGCATTATCAATGAGGGAATTAGCATACTCGCTGAATTCCCTGAGCCTTGCTTCCTTTTCGAGCGATTCATTATCCCTTTTCAGGCATGCATTTTCATATCTTAATTCTGCGTTTTGCCTCTCATAATCCTCAATATTTTTATCTGTAGAGTTGTAATTCCTCTTATAATCTTCATTCTCCCTTATGAAAGGATCAACGGGGTTGTTCTCCTCTTTGATTGGTTGTTCTTCAGGAGGATAGAATATTCCACTCATACTTGCTTCAAACTCGCTGAACTCTTCCCCCGCGAAGCTGACATTACGCAATCCCTTGACTGCG
>DAHXMP010000370.1 GCA_027371665.1 Bacteroidota bacterium
AGGCGGGACAGAGATAGGTAATTATTTCTTTTCTTTGTCTAACTCATCAGCATCAGGTATTGTGCCGAAGAGTACATTTGACAGGACAACTGTGAGGATTACCGGCGATGGAAAAGTTTCCGACAGGCTTAAGGCATCGGGTTCTATGAGCTATGCACATTCAGGAGGAACAAGGATACAGCAGGGCTCTAATATATCTGGAGTAATGCTTGGATTATTGAGAACTCCACCGACATTCGACAATTCAAACGGATTCGGAAGCGGGGGTGCAGATAATGTTGCGGCTTATATGTTTCCTGACGGTACCCAAAGAACATATAGAGGCGGCGGTGGCTATGATAATCCGTTCTGGACGGTTAATGAGAATCCTTTTACAGACGATGTTGACAGGTTTATAGGTTATGTGCAGGCGAATTATTATGCTGCGGAATGGCTGGAGGTTATGTACAGACTGGGAGCGGATATTTATTCGGATAAAAGAGTGCAGGAGTTTGCAATATATTCGAGGGCTTATCCGGCAGGACAGTTGCAAAACCAGGAGTTGTTCAGCAGTGATATAAATTCGGATTTGATATTAACCTTTACTCAGAAACTGACGGATGATTTGTTTGGTAAGCTGTTGGTTGGAAATAATCTGTATCAGACTAAGGGGTCGAATCTTTACGTTCAGGGAGACGGATTGGTTATACCGGGGTTTTATCATATGTCAAATACATCTTCACAGATTACAAGGCAAAGTGCTTCGGAACTTCGCAGGCTTGCATTCTATGGGGACCTGACACTGGATTATAAGGCTATGGTTTACGTAGAGGGAACATTGAGAAATGAGATGTCAACAACTCTGCCGAAGGGCAATAATTCGTTTTTGTATGGTTCCGGAAACTTGAGCTTTGTTTTTACAGAGGCTTTTAAGGATCTATTTAAAGATAGCTTTATGAATTTTGGTAAAGTGAGATTGAGTTATGCTATTGTTGGTAAGGATGCACCCTTGTATTCAACAACAACTCCTTATTCACAGGCAAACTATGCTGACGGGTGGACAAACGGCATATCGTTCCCATTCAATGGGTATGTAGGATATGCTATGGGAGATATACTCGGTAATAATATATTGATGCCGGAGAAGACATCTTCTTTTGAAGTTGGTTTCGATATTAGTTTGTGGCAAAATTTGATTGGATTAAATTTTACATATTATAATACAAGAGGAATAGACCAGATATTCAATGTGCCAATAGCACCAAGTACGGGATACTGGCGAGAAGTGATGAATGCTGGTGAGATAACGAATAAGGGAGTTGAGTTGGTATTGACGGCAACGCCGGTTAATATTGATAATTTCAAATGGGATTTATCGCTCAATTTTTCAACAAACAAGAACATGGTGGTTAAACTGGCAGAAGGCGTTAATAATCTATTTATAGGAGGCTTCCAGGGTTCTTCAATAAGGGCTGTAGCAGGAAAACCATACGGAACGATATTCGGTTTCGGATGGTTAAGAGACGCTAATGGAAATATAGTTATTGATGATGATAAGACAAGCAGTGGTTATGGTTACCCGATTCTTGACCCGTTGGAAAAGGATTTTGGTAGTTCTAATCCGGACTGGCTGATGGGCTTCAGAAATTCATTTACATGGGAAGGATTGACTTTGTCATTCTTATTCGATGTTAAAAAAGGCGGAGTTCTTTGGAATGGTACAAAAGGTGCATTGTACTATTTCGGAACAGCAAAGGAAACCGAAGTCAGGGGTACATCAAAAGTATTTACAGGTGTTAAGGGACATTATGATGCGAGTGGAAACCTCGTTACCACAGGAACACCGAATGATGTTTCGGTTGCACTGGATGAGAATTGGCTTGCATTCGGCAACGGAAACGGATTTTACGGGAGCAATACGGAAGATTTTATTGAGGATGCCGGTTGGGTGAGGCTGAGGGAGTTGAGTTTGACATATCAATTACCAAAGACACTTCTGACATCTACACCGTTTTCGGAGGTAGGAATAACGTTTACAGGACATAATTTATGGTTAAGTACAAAATACACGGGTGTTGACCCTGAAACGAACCTCATGGGAGCTTTCAATGCCCAGGGAATTGATTATTTTAATATGCCCGGAACAAGGACATATACGATATCGCTTAGTGTCAAGTTCTAATTTTAATCATAATTTTTG
>DAHXMP010000405.1 GCA_027371665.1 Bacteroidota bacterium
AAAAAAGCATTTTGTATTATTGTTGACGGTAATGTTCCCAATAATAAAAACTTGTATGCTGCACTGTATATGCCTGTTTCAAAGTCACTTCTTAATAAGCCGAGGATAATAATATTTAATGTATTCAGAATAATAGCAGAAAAAACGGATAAAGCAATCGGAAGCGATGATTTCATAATTGTTTTTATAAACGGAAAATCAAGCTCGAGTTTTATCTTGCCAAACAACTTGATATAAAGCATTAGCATCCAGACAGAATTTAATAAAGTAGATACCACGATGACAACCATCGCAACCACAACGTCTTTCTGGCTGTGTACAAGAAGGATAATTCCCATTAAATTAAGTAAACTGGTAATTACCTGCCTTACTGCAAGGAACTCCATTCTTTCAGTACCCTGGTAAACCCAATCCAGCAAAATAGCATTGGCAAAAAGATTTATACCTGCAACCAAAATTGTATATTTCACTATTTCTGGTTTATTCAGTGCAAGGGTTGAAACAAATAGCCCGGAATACATTAAATATTATTATCCTCGGTTTATTAAGAAGTGACTTTGAAACAGGCATATACAGTGCAGCATACAAGTTTTTATTATTGGGAACATTACCGTCAACAATAATACAAAATGCTTTTTTCCCCCTTATATCCAGGTCCTACAAATTGGAAGAAAGACAAAAAGTAATGCAAAAATTTTCAATGCTCATGTTTTTATTCGGTTCGATTGTAGCATTTGGTACATTCACTTTTTCGGATTTTATTATAAGAGTTACCTATGGCAGTAACTATAATGATGCATCAATAATTATAAAATTACTATCTGTAACAATGCTCATTGTTTATTATAATGTATCCAGTTCAGTACCTTTAAATGGTTGGAATAAAGAAAAACCGGTTGCACTTTCAATTTTATTAGGTGCTTTAGTAAATATTTTCCTTAATTTCCTACTTATTCCCCGCTATGGTGCCAAGGGAGCAGCTTATGCAACAATATTCAGTGAAATTGTCGTAGGAGCATCTCTTACCTTGACATTTCTCAAAACAGTGAAAAAGGTTTACATTATAAATTTTCTAAAATTTGCTTTATTTGCATTTGTTTCATGTTTAGGCGGTTGGCTTATTATGTCCAACGGAATACATACTATATTCGCAGGTATAGCAACTTTACTAATTTTTATTTTAATTAATGCGATTTTCAAGACCGTAACAATTAAGGAATTAAAGGGATATTTTTCCAAATGATATATGATTATTTAATAGTCGGAGCTGGTTTTGCAGGATGTGTTCTTGCCGAACGGATTGCTTCGCAATCAGGAAATAAAGTCTTAATCATTGACAGAAGAAATCACATTGGAGGTAATTGCTATGATTATTACGATGAGAGCGGCGTTCTTGTCCATAAATACGGCCCTCATATCTTTCATACAAGTTCACATAAAGTCTGGGAATACCTTTCACAATTCACGGAATGGATTCCTTATGAGCATAAGGTATTAGCTGTAATCGAAGGGAAAAAAGTTCCCGTTCCCTTCAATTTTAACTCGATAAATCTTATCTTTCCCGAAGAACAAGCAAAGCGATTTCAATCTCTTTTGCTTGAAAAATACAGATACGGATTGAAAGTACCTATATTGAAACTTATCGAAAGCCGGGAGAACGAATTAAAATATCTCGCTGATTTTATTTATAAGAACGTTTTTTATGGATATACTGTTAAACAATGGGGACTGAAACCGGAAGAATTGGATTTTTCAGTTACATCGAGAGTTCCAGTTCTCATTGGACACGATGACAGGTATTTCTATGATACTTACCAGGGAATACCATTAAAAGGTTATACTGAATTATTTAATAACATTATTAAAAATAAAAACATAGATGTTTTACTTAACACAGATTATCATTTAAATATATCTAATTTAAAATATGATAAACTGATATTCACCGGGCCTATTGATGAATATTTTGATTATTGCTTCGGAAGGCTTCCATACAGAAGCCTCGAATTTGAATTTAGAACATTCGATAAGGAATGGTTCCAGGAAGCAGCACAAGTTAATTATCCGAATGATTTCGATTACACAAGAATAACGGAATTTAAGCATTTCAGTAAACAGGAACTACCAATAACATCAGTTGCATACGAGTATCCCAAAGCTTATATCAATGGTGTCAATGAGCCTTATTACCCAATCCAAAGAAAAGAAAACGATGAATTATACAATAAATACAAAGCTATAGCAGATAGGTTAGATGAAAAAGTTCTGTTTTTAGGAAGATTGGCAGAGTATAAATATTACAATATGGACCAGATTGTTGGTGTTGCCCTGATGACATTTGAAAAGCAAATAGCAAAAGAAAAATGAAGTAAATTTATTAATTTTGAAACTTATAAAACAACAATTCATAAAATTAAATGGTAATACGTGGCAGAAGAAATTCCTCAAAATATGTATAAACCTTTATGTGTTGACCTGGACGGGACATTAATATATACAGACACGCTGATGGAATCAATGCTACTCGCCATCCGTAAGAAGCCCTGCATTTTATTGTTTCTTCCATTTTGGATTATGAGCGGGAGGTATAATTTCAAGACAAAAATCGGA
>DAHXMP010000446.1 GCA_027371665.1 Bacteroidota bacterium
ATGGGAATTATCTTTGGGATTATAACTATGATTATTTCAGTTTATCATTGATAACTGTATTTCCTATCACCAATGGGGAAGTTAAAGATATAAGTCATGTATGGAGCGATTCAACTTCGCTGGCTTATCCAGATTGGAAAAATATATTTTATCAAAAAAGGGACATGCTGCTGAACGGAGGGTATTGATTATGAAAACATCAAAATTAATAATCATATTTTTGATTTTTATCTTTGACAATTATCAATATTTATATCCTTGTGATTTGCCATATCCGGGATGTGAAAATGAACAATTTCCGTATATTTTTGTAATTCTAATAATTTAATAACCAAATGTTCGAGCGATCCTTATAATGAATACGATGGTAATACACAATTAACACCAATGAAATTGGATGGTTCTTTTAATTATGATGCAAGTTCATATCATATTGAGTATAAAACCGTTGACCATCATGATGGAATTGTGCATCATGATATGATAAAAGGTTATGATGACAATAATATACCTTATTATGGGATATATGATTCGAGTATTCCAATTTATGACCCAGATACCGGTGACCTAATAACTGGTTATTATGATAGTTATGGCAATTTTGTTCATTATGAAGATGGAGATTATATATATCCCTTATGATACACATGATGGTTCTCGTTATACTCAAGATCCCTGTAATGAAGTTTATAATGATTTTTGGGGTAGTACGGCTTTTAATTTGGATAGAACTGAAACTGGGGTAGATTATAATGATGTTCAGGATGATTTTAATAATGCTTTGAATGCATGGCAAAATCTTTGCAATGGTTGTACACTAAATAATCAATATATATGCAGCATTGCATTGTTACTATATCTTGGACACAAGATAAATATGAATTTTCAGAGCGTGGTTGGAATGCAAGTAAAGTAGCAGCTTATACTCAACAAGATCAATTTGCGGGAAGCATGGCCCCTTGTACTTATGATTGTGTGAATTTATATGTTCATATTAACCAAACAAATGATTTCACTGGTGCATCAGCATCCAATCCTTGTGATTATACTCAATTTTTATAACTGGTTCAACTTCAAAAAGTGGTTGGTTTTCATTAAAAGCAGTATTAATACATGAAATGGGACATCTTTTCGGATTTGGGGACCAATATAATAATGGAAAAAATTCCGGTACAAGCCCTTGCTGGCATAGTGGAAGTATTATGAGTGATAATAATTTTGAAAATCCCGGCCGAGGTTTTGATGATAATAATTACGATAAATGCATGTATATGAAATTATACTGCTGGTCTCCTCCAACCGGAATTGAAGAGAATCAGGTTACATTTGAAGGAATTAAAATTTATCCGAATCCGACAAATAATGATTTGATTAACGTTCAATTCGGAAATCCTTTAGGTATTTATATGACGTATGATATAATCTCGCCTATTGGAACGACAGTTTTATCGGGAAATATACAGCCGAATGAAAATCCAAAAACAATGGTATTGGATAATTTAAGCTCAGGTGTTTATTTTATAGTTTTGAAACATGGTGCTAATCAGGAAATTCAAAAATTTGTCGTTGACAAATAATGAAATGATAACGGATTTGTAAAAACCCGTACCGAATAGTGCGGGTTTTTTATTTAAAATATGATACAAAATAACCTGGATGTTATTACCTTCATTTAAGTTTTAAATAATGAAATTGAAAACTTTGAAAAATTTGATATTGATAATTTTAGAAGCCGTTCAGGTTTGCCTTTCATTGTGAATATGAAGAAACTCACGCTTTTTTGAGTTTTGCATATTGAAGCATGAGGACTTTTTTCCCGACGGAATTGAAATTTACTACGGCTTTTGCATTCATTCCCGTTCCTGCAAGCGTCAGGATTTTGCCTTTACCGAAATGAGAGTGAATCACCCAGTCGCCGGCTCTCAATTCAGGGATTTCTTGGGGAACCTGGGAATAATTATACTCGTTTTTTGTTCCATCGTCGAAATATCTTTCACGCATAATTTTTTCCTGTTGCGAAATAAAAGTATGCTGGTAGGATTTATCCGTTTTTATATAATTTTTATCAATTTCGGACAAGAACTTTGAAGGAGCCTGGGTCGAATAATCGCCGAACCTCAGCCTTCTGTTTGCATAAGTGAGATATAGTTCTTCCTGTGCCCTGGTTATACCGACATAGAACAAACGCCTTTCTTCCTCTTCCTCCTCGAAGTGCATTTCTGCTTTTGCCAGCGGGAACAAACCCTCCTCGAGCCCGGCAATGACGACAACGGGAAATTCCAAGCCTTTAGCCGAGTGCAATGTCATCAATTTTACCTGGTTCTGCGATGTGTCTTTTTCATCTATATCGGATAGTAATGATAACTGGTTCAGGTAATCCTCGAAGACGGCATTTTCGTTCCTGTTGAAATAATCCGAAATATCAGAAAGGAACTGCTGGATATTATTCCACCTGTCGAGAGAATCTTCGGTGTTGATTTCCTTGTACATCTGCATTATGCCCGTTTCCGTGATATACATAAAAGCGAGGCTGTAAGGCGAACTAGCCTTAATGTCGGCACGATACTTTTCAACTAATGAAATAAAATTTTTAACGGCATTCTTCGCTTTCGGCGGTAAATCTTCAATTTCATTTGCCCTTTGGAAAGCATTATACAGTGAAATGGAATTTTTTTCCGCGAAAATTTTGATGTAACGAAGCGAGGTATTGCCGATTCCCCTCGGAGGCTCGTTGATTACTCTCAGCAATGATTCCGAATCCTGCGGGTTGACGAGAAGCTTAAGATAAGACAGAACATCCTTAACTTCTTTTCTTTTGTAAAACGAAATGCCGCCGAGAATGACATAAGGAATATTCCCCATTTTAAAAGCATTCTCGAGTGCGAGGGATTGTGCATTTGTACGGTAAAGAACGGCAAAATCCTTATACCCGGTTTTTCCGCTTTTCGTTTTTTCGGAAATCAAATTAACTATTTTTGCGGCTTCATCGCGGTCGTCCGGGCATGAAAGAAGCGATACGGGTTCCCCGTCATGCTTTTTCGTCCAAAGTTTTTTCGGTATCTGTTTCCTGTTATGTTTAATAACGGAATCTGCAACTGCAAGAATCGTTTTCGTCGAACGGTAGTTTTGCTCGAGCCTTATAACATTTGCTGCGGGATAGTCTTTCTGAAAATCGAGAATGTTCTGAATTTCCGCACCACGCCAGCGGTAAATGCTTTGAGCATCGTCGCCGACGACACATATATTTTTGTGCTTTTTCGCCAGAAGATTGATAACTATATATTGGGCACGGTTCGTGTCCTGGTACTCGTCAACGAGTATGTATCTGAAACGTTCCTGGTATTTTTCGAGTATATCATCCGAAGCACGAAGAGCATATATCATATTATTGAGCAGGTCGTCGAAATCCATTGCATTATTTGCACGAAGTGCTTTTTCATAAGCTTCGTAAACGACAGAGGTCTGTTTTTGCAGGTAAGTATCGGCAGAAGCCGAATAAGCCTGCCAGTCAATAAGCTGGTTCTTTGCCCATGAAATTCGTGAACGCATCGCCTGTGCAGGAAATTGCTGCTGGTTGATTCCGAGTGTATTCATCTCCGCCTTTACGACTGCGAGGGAGTCGTCTGTATCGTAGATTGAAAATGACGACGTATAGCCGATATGTTCCGCTTCGTTTCTCAGCAATCTTGCAAATATCGAATGGAAAGTCCCAGCCCAGACTTTGCTCGCTGCGTATTCGGGAACGATTCCCGAAATCCGGTCAACCATTTCACGGGCTGCTTTATTCGTAAAAGTCAGGGCAAGTATGTTATACGGATTAATTCCCTGCTCGATGAGGTAGGCTACCCTGTGAGTAAGGACGCGCGTTTTGCCGCTTCCCGCACCTGCGACGATAAGCAGGGGCCCGTCAATGATGCTGACTGCTTTTTGCTGTTCGCCGTTCAATCCGTCTAAAATTTTCGTACTGTTTTCTGCTTCTACTTTTACTAATTTTAAAGGCATTCTGTCAATTTTATTATATTTGTCAATCCAAAACTAAGCAATATAAGAATAAATTATTTTTGCGGGGGTGAGGAAAATATAAATGGATTTTGATGTTCAACTCCTACGGAGTTGTGAAAATATAATATAGCAAATCAATTCCTGAGGGATTGAACATCTGTATCTTTTCAATAAGATAAATCGGATAAAATAATATAAAAAATTATGATAAATTTTCAACTTAAAGCAGAAAACATATCCAAATCATACAGCAGGAAGAAAATAATAATTTCAGATATAAATCTCGATATCTCGAATGGCAGTATTGCAGGCATTATCGGGCAAAACGGCTCAGGAAAGACAACATTCCTGAAAATTATCTGCGGAATTCTAAAACCGACAACAGGAACAATTGGACTTCTAATTGACGGGAAAGCCGTCAGAAAAGAAAACTATTATCAACATTTCGGCTACGTTGCTCCGTATATGAATCTGTACGATGAATTTACGCCTCTTGAGCATCTGAAATTATTTGCAAGAATTTCAGGACTAAAATTTGACAAACAAAAAGCAATTGGCCTTCTCGAAATGTTTAACCTCGGTAAGAAAAAGCACGACCAAATCAGAACCTTCTCATCCGGAATGAAGCAAAGAATAAAATATATTCTCGCTTTGCAGAGAGACACTGAAATTCTGCTTCTCGACGAACCTATGACCAATCTCGATTTGGAAGGCATTGACAGCGTACACAATATAATAAAACATCAAATTGATTCTGGGGGTGCAGTTATCATAGCAACAAACGACGAAAGGGATAAGCTCCTCTGTCATACATTAATTGATATGTCGAATAATAAATAAAGTAAAAATGAAAAAATTCTTTATCATATTCTTTTTTATAATTGGATTAAGCCTTAGTTCAAATGCCCAGGGAAGTAATTTTTTTGAATATCTTTCGGAACTGAAATTACCCGATTCCCTCTATTTCTGCGGAGAGAGAATACCACTCGAAATTCCCGAAGTAAGGGAAAGGGCGGAAAGGGAATTTTATCTTCTGCTTCAGCAGCCGGGGCAGGTGATATTATTTTTAAAGCGTTCGGGAAGATTTTTCCCTTTATTTGAAAAAATCCTTAAAGAAAAAAACATGCCCGATGATTTGAAATACTTATCTGTTGCCGAGAGTGCATTGTTTATGTCCCGTTCGGTCAAGGGAGCAGTGGGATTATGGCAGTTCATGCCGGCAACGGCAAAGGCATATGGCTTGCAGGTTGACGATTATGTTGACGAAAGATGCAATCCCGAAAAAAGCACGGTTGCCGCACTCGATTATTTGCAGGACGGATATAATGTGCACAAATCGTGGCTTCTCGCTGCTGCAGGCTATAACATGGGTAATACAAATGTCAATTCTGCGAAGGAGTTCCAGGGAAGTAACGATTATTTTGATTTATTCCTTAACGAAGAAACATCGCGATATATCCTCAGAATTGTAATCATCAAGGAAATAATGCTCAATGCCCGGAATTATGGATTCAGGTTGTCTAAAGATGATTATTACAAACCCGACGAAGTTACTTACCTCGAATGCAAGGAAGGAATTGATAATCTTTCTGACTGGGCAAAGGCAAAAGGTACAACTTATAAAGATGTGAAACTGCTCAATCCCTGGATAATTAACAGGAAACTTCCCTCACCTCCTAAAGGGAAAACATATATGATAGCGGTTCCTGTCAATAAATAAAAAAACCTGCAATACAATTGCAGGTTTTATAAGATATTTTTTGTATAAATATTATTTAGCTGACTTATTATCCGGACTATTGAAAATCGGAGAATCACTTACCGTACCATAGCCCTGAATAACCATTTCAGGATAATCGGCGTCTGTTGTTTTCATTTTTAAAGAACAACTGAAATAACCCTTTTTATCAGGTTTTGTACGGGCTATAATTTCGTATTCTTCGTTTGGTTTTAATGTAATTTCTTTAGATAAATTCACAGAAACACTTTCAGGCTGAATTGTAAAATTAGAAAAAGTAATTGATTTATCCGAATGATTTATCAGCTTCACTTTTGCTGATGATTCCTCCCCCACTCTCATCTGGTTGAAAGTAAAATATTGAGTAGGAGAAACCTCAATATCAACATGAACTTCAGCCTTAAGTTCAAGATTGACGTTAGGTCTTTTCGGGTCATTGGAAGAAATGCTTACGGTTTTAATTACCGCACCTGGCCTGTTTGCAATATTCAATTTTACATCAAGAGTTGCTTCATTTCCGGGAAGGATTTGATTTGTGTCGAGTAATGCAGCAGTACACCCGCATGATGGCCTGACATTATTAATAATCAGTTTCTCGGTTCCGGCATTTTTTATTTTTATTTTTGTATGCAGAGGAGACTCTTTTGGAGAGACCTTGTTCCAGTTATATGTTTCTCCGCCAACAATTTCAATTTTCGGCTGAGCATAAATATTGATTGTACACAATAAGGCAAAAAGAAAAATGCCTGATAGTAACTTTTTCATCAGAT
>DAHXMP010000460.1 GCA_027371665.1 Bacteroidota bacterium
TCGCGGGCATGGCGAGTCTTGAAATTGAAAAGAGAAAAAGCTTTTAAGAGCCATATCTTAACTAAAAAATCCCGTAAAACTAAGCGAAACCTTCGCCAGTCAACTACCGTCCATCCCACTAACGAGAGACGGGTTAAAAAATGCTGGCGATGGGCTGATTTACATTTTGAATAATATATAAGGCGGAAGGGGCATGAAAGCTCTCCCTGAGCCTGTTTTTGTTTAACTCTATATTGAAGGTGATTTATGCCGAGAGCAAAAAACAAAGTAGCTTCGCACCAAAGAAAGAAAAAATTCCTTAAACTCGCCAAAGGCTATTGGGGCAGAAGGAAAAACGTCTGGACTGTCGCAAAGCACCACATCGAAAAAGGATTATTACATGCTTACAAATCGAGGAAGCTGAAAAAGAGAACATTCCGCAGTTTGTGGATTACACGTATCAACGCCGCCGCAAGATTGCACGGAACGACTTATTCGAAGCTCATCAGCGGATTGAAATGCAAAAACATTTTAATCAATCGCAAGCTACTCGCTGATTTCGCAATGAACCAGCCCGAAGTCTTTGAAAAAATCCTGAACGAAGCGGTTAGTTAATTTCGAATTACTAATGACAAATTGTGTTTGTCATTCTGAATTTATTTCAGAATCCATAGACCTTAAAATCCTTAATCAGTGCTTCATTTCCTCATTTTTCAATTAGGAACTAGGAGGGATTTTTAATTTCATTACAAAAAAACAGAACAAAATCCTTAAATTTGAGATTTTAATATTAAGCAGGTTTTAAATCTTAAGGCAAAATGCTCGACGAAATTAAAAATATCAGAACCGAAATTGAGAAGAAAATCCCGAACATCAAAACTGCCGATGACATCGAGAAGTTCAGGCTCGAGTTCCTCGTGAAAAAAGGAAGCATACAGCTTCTGTTCGACCGCCTGAAAGATGTCCCTAAGGAAGAAAAGCCTCTTATCGGCAAGGAATTGAATCTTCTTCGCAATTTCGCAGAAGAAACTTATAAATCTTTAAAAGAAAAATTTGAAAAAGAATCGCAATCCGTTCCCGACATTGACCTTACTCTCCCCGGCAGGATAGGCTTTACTGGGAGCCGCCATCCAGTCCTTCTAACCATGAACGAGATGGTAAATATTTTCGTCAGGCTTGGTTTCGACGTTGCCGAAGGTCCCGACATCGAGGACGAATACCACAATTTCGATGCCTTGAACTTCCCGCCCGACCATCCTGCAAGGGATATGCAGGACACATTCTTCATCGAATCTGACAGGAAACTTTTACTGCGTACACATACTTCTCCCGTGCAAATAAGAGTAATGAAAGGCATGAAACCGCCGATTCGCTGTATCATGCCCGGCAGGGTTTACCGCAACGAAGCCATCAATGCCCGTTCCCTTGCGGAGTTCCACCAAATCGAAGGATTGTATGTTGACAAGCATGTAACTTTGGCTGAATTGAAAGGCACGCTCATAAAATTCGCAAAGCAGATGTACGGGAGCAATTCCAAATTCCGCTTTAGGCCCTCTTTCTTCCCCTTCACGGAGCCGAGTGCAGAACTCGACATATCCTGCTTCCTCTGCGGCGGCGAAGGCTGCCGCGTTTGCAAGCACTCCGGCTGGCTCGAAATCGCCGGCTGCGGAATGGTTCATCCCAACGTACTGAAAGAGTGCGGCATTGACCCCGAAGTTTATTCCGGCTACGCCTTCGGCTTCGGCATCGAGCGTGTAACAATGCTCCGCACAGGCATTGATGACATCAGGCTCTTATACGAGAACGATGTCCGCGTGCTGGAGCAGTTTTAGTTAAAAATTTTTAAAAAATCAACCTGTTATTTTGATTTATCGAATATATATCCAAATCCTAAGCCTGAAATTAAATAAAATTGACTTTGATTTAAATCTAAACCTGAATTAATAAAAAATATATAATTCTGAATTTTAAAATTCAACTGTATATTAGATGTTAATCCTAAATTATACGCACCAGAAATTTTATTAATAAAAAAATAAG
>DAHXMP010000030.1 GCA_027371665.1 Bacteroidota bacterium
ATCTGACACTATAGCATCGAGGAGAAGGTTTAACGATAATTTTTTATTTTCTGCCATGCTTTGCATAACCTCGCTCCTGACTATATAACAATCGTCGAAAAATGCAGGGTGTGCCAGGTCTAATACATCATCAGGCAACAAAGCACCTATTGCTTTTGCTGCCGCTGCCCTTACATAAGGATTATTGTCGCTGAATAAATCGGAAATTGACTTGGCATAATCTATATTGCCGGATTTCCCAAGCGAATTTATTGCATTACATCTTATTTCCCATGCTTTATTATTCAGCAATTTCAATAATTGCGGATATGTTTCAGGAAGCCTTCTGATACTTGTAATTCCGGTGCATATTTTTAATGTGTTGTAATTTTCGGATTTCAGCGAATCCGCAATCAAGTCTTTAATTGATTCCGAGCCTTTGTCCAGCATTTCAATCAGCATTCTTTTCAATATGTTTCTTTCATATACTGAACCGGACGACATCCTGTCAGCCAAAAATAATGCGGCTGACGGAAATGAAGCCAGCTTTGCCGTCAGTATATCATTCATTTTTTGATATTCAGGATTAAGGCTCAATGCCATATTATATAACTCAGATATTGTGTTTGGCAGGCTGATATAAGCGGTATCTTTCTTACTCACGGTTGTTCCGCCGTTAATGAACCTGGCTTCGATATTAATTCTATTTATATCAAATTCAACCGAGAAATGATTATTCTTCTTTTCTGCAGAAAGACAGCTATCTGTGCTTACGATAAGATGTGTATCCCTTACAAAAAGCGAAAATGGCTTTTTGTAATCATGAATATCAAAATATTTAAGGCTGTCGGAATTGCACCCAGTCATGAATTTATCATTTCCTCCCCCGTCTATCAATAATGCAACAGGATAGGAAAAAACCGGATCGGCTTTTCGTGTGAGATTATTTATAATAAAATTATCGTTGCCACCCTCATCGAGCAGGCAGGAGATTCCGTTTCCCGACGCGAAAGCCTGTGACATACCGGATGAACTGTACACATCATTCCCGGACAAATCGAAAAGCATCCCTGCGCCTCCATCAAACGAACATGCCTGTGAAAATTCTCCCGAACTATAGCTGTCATCTCCCGATAAATCGCATAAGGCACCTAATCCTTTATAATATCCGAATCCCTGCGACAGCATACCTGCACTGTATTCATCATTTCCGTTTCCGTCAACAAGCAAGCCAATGCCTCCTGAAGCATAAGGTTCAAATCCAAAAGACACACCCTGTGCAAATGAAATAGTATTTACAGAATCCGGCAATGACCTGTAATTGTCGTTGCCAGACAAATCCGCAAGTGCTCCGAAACCCCTCGCAAGAGCCATACCCTGCCCCATCTCATCAACCGTGTAATAATCATCTCCGCCGTTATCCAACAGGAGACCGATACCGAATTCCGAGGCTCCTTCAGAAAAATATTTCCCTTTATATATGTCACTGCCGCCTAAATCGTTCAGGATTCCCACTCCAAAACAAGCACTACCGATTGAATAGTTGCCTGCATTATATCTGTCATTCCCTTCGGCATCGAGAAGAATATTTATACCGAAAGCGGCTGCTCCGAGAGAATAATCACCTCCGGTATAAATGTCGTTGCCTTCATAATCAACTATGAAACGAACCGGATGGCTAAGTGCTTCTTCTTTTGTCTGATTTGAAAGCTCGTATTTATCGCTTCCTCCGACATCAATAATAACCGTAAAATCTCCTTTATAATTGTCGTCTCCAGGTCCGCCCAGTGCCATTCTACCATATGGAGTATTTATTATTGTTGTCTTTATCGAATTTCTTAGAATATCGCTATTCTTAATGGTTCTGTGCAGATACTCCAAAAGAGACTTGTACAATGCAATTCCCAGGTTATACATGTCCGAACGCGCAATTCCCTGTGAAAACTCATAAAATCCCTTCTCTGCCATATATTGAGAATCGGGGGGCAGAGTATATAGTTTATTATCAGGTTTAAGAATCCCCAAAGCAATATCATCATACCACTCAGCAAGGAAATTAAAAACAGCTCCGCGTTTGTGTAAAAAATCTTCCTTGAGCAAACGGTTAATCTGGATAAGCGGTGACACGTACAGCCTGAATAGCTGTCCGCCGACTACACCAAAAGCCGAATCTGTATTTATTTTAAGTTCTGCATTTATTTCCTTTGCCGAGAGTACATTGTCGAAATAATAAGGCCTGTACTCCTTGAAATTCATCATTCTGAATACCTGTGTAAAATAACTTCCGATACTGTCTTCTTTCATGTTAAGCAATTTTTGTGTGTGGTACTTTAGCAAATCGAATGTATATAAGGGTTTTTTATAAATTGAATCGGAGAATTTTAGGCTATGATAATCGAAGTTATTTGAAGGTTTCGGAAGCCATAAATCGTTAATGTGCATCCCCTGCCGGTTAAGGCTGTTCTTAATCAGGCTGTAAACTCTATCATCCGGCAGATTTTGTGAATTGGTAATAAAACAGGCAGACAGAAAAGCCAGCAGGCTGATAAATGTCTTAGCGAATCTGTCCATCTAATAGAATAGTCCTCATTATCATAAAATAATCAATATGGTTCCTGACAAAATTAACGAATTTGCTCCGATTGTAATAATGTTGTTATTTGACATACTTGTCATTCTTAGTGTTGCGTAGAATCTCCTTTTTTGTCATCCTGAGCGGAGTCGAAGGGTCGTAATTCGTAATTGACTTCAAAGGGGGGTCAGGGAGTTGTTTTTGCTTGTTTCTTTGGAATAGTCGAAATTTTACAAAATTTTGCCGGTTATTTCTTGTGTTATTTTTATATTTACAGAATAAACGATTAAGAAACAAATTAAGAAAAGCAAATATGGAACGGCCGTTGACCTCAAATCAAAAGAATAATAATCAAACCAACGATGATGAGTTGCTTTTTGCAATCACAGTAGCGGACTTGCAATACGAAGCGATTGAAAAAATCGGCAGATGATTGACCGATGATGAAATATACATTGCACAGAAAGGTTTGGAATCAGGAATCGGATTAAGTCTTTACATTGTTTATGAGACAATTTTTGATGAGATGATTTAAGAAAAATGAAAGAAAATAAGACTCAAATATTATTAGGTGATTGTAAAAAGAATTGAAGAATTCAAAATATGAGCTATGAAAGCCAAATGTTAGTAAAGTATTCAATGCCATCTCGAATTGAAGTTGAGCGTGCATTGCTACAATCATTATTGAAAAATGGTGGAACTGTTGAAGAATTTAACACTGGGCAAGAAATTGTAAATAATATAGCTGACGTATTTGGACTTACTGAAGAACAACGTACAGCATTTTTGGAAACAACATACAGAAAAGAAAATCGTTTAAAAAAATCAAACTTATGGAATCGTTTATTGTTTCGAGCAGCAGATTCTTTAGCAAAAGATAAATTGCTTTCACGACCAACAGAAACAATTAAACTTACAAATCAAAAAGAATGGATGCTTACAGAAAAAGGATATGATAAAGCTTTAAAGCTTTCAAACATCTCTTTAAAAAGTAAGAATTTTCTACAAACTTAATCTTATGAAGTTCAAAAAATAGTTAATAAACTTAAAGATTCTAAAAGACCTGAAAATTATAATCCGTTTGATAAAAATAAAAAAGTGTCAAAACTAACAAAAGAATCTTTACTTCGAATAAGAGGGTTTCGTTTAGCTGTTATTGAAGCATATAATTGTAAATGTTCAATTTGTGGGTTGCAAATCAATTCCCCTAATACTTTAACTTGGGAAGTTGAAGCTGCGCATATAGTACCACATCATTCTATGGGAAAGGATGATATATGGAATGGACTTGCCTTATGTCATCTACATCATTGGGCATTTGATGTTGGATGGTTTACATTGCAGGATAACTTCAAAATTATTGTTTCAAATAAAATAAATTCATTACCTTCTGATTATGGTTTAATTGGTGATTATAATTTTCTACTATCCATGAATCAAAATACAAATAGAATAATTTTACCTGATAAAGAGGAATATTATCCTCATCCAAATGCTATTAGATGGCATAGAGAAAATTTTTTATTATTGAATTTATAAGTTAATTTATGAAAAACACATTTGAATTAGGTTACAAGCTCAGGTATAGTGAAATAGAGGATTGGGGAAGCGAGTTGATAAAGGCCGATTCTATTAAACAAGCTCTTAATATTTTTGCTAAGTCCCGGAAAATTCTCACAAAAAAATTTAAAAGCTTTGAAGATTGGACATGGGAAGAAGGCATCTGGTTTGCCCGTTTCAAAAATATTAATCAAGTAGAAGTAATAAAATGTCCTAACTGTGGAGGTACTGGTTCAATACATGTATAGTTATTGACACCTACTTCTCCAAATTCAGAAAATAATTTTATAACCGTTTTCCTGCCCTTACATTCACCTATTCTTATCTTTGTCCTGCTCGTTCTTTGTAAATCCAGGCGTCACTGAATTATCTCCCTTCCTCGAGGAAGAGCCGTGGTAAGTGTGAGAGTCTGCGAAATCTGCTTAATCAGGTAAATCACAATTCAGACTACCAGCGAAATATTAAAACTTTTGTCATTGAAAATTTATTGAAAATTTTGGTAATAGCCGATGGATTCCATATTAAATACGGAATGACATCACAGGGCTATATGATAAAATAGCAGGGGCGGTTCACGTACTGCCCCCACCCATGTCAATCAAAACAAAATTCTCAAATCGAGGAAATACTCCCTGCCCGGTGCAGGCTGGTAGCAGTTCCCGTCAGGGTCAGGCTCCGTGAATCCCATATAGATTACGTCTCCTATGTTCTTCACATAAAATGTCGCATTAAAGTGCATATTAAACAGCATGAAATTATATCCCAATCTCGCACTGAAAATATGATACCCGTCCTGGAACAGGTTCTGATGAGCCGAGTCCGCATAAATCGTCCACTTCGATTGCATCTCCATGTTGGCTCCGATTATTACATCCTTAACCGGCTCATACTGGACATCAAGCGTAAGCTGATGCTCGGGCGAGTTCGGCACCCACACCCCGTTCAGGCTGTCCGGGGAATCATACCTGAAATGCGAGTAGGTGTATGCCGCCTGGCAGTACAAATCACTGACTGGTGTGTACGACACATAAGCTTCCAGTCCGTACCTCTTGCTCGAGCCGGCATTCCCGTAAAACACTTCCTGGTTGCCTCGTGCCGGGTATAGCTTGAATCGGAAGAAATCCTTATCCGTTGTCATGTAAAATCCCGTTACATCGTAGAACAGGTTATCCGAAACGAATCCCCTGAAACCAAGTTCCTCGCCCACAGAAGTTGCAGGCTGTAAATCTTTATTGAATCCTCCGAAGGAAGCAGGATTACTCGCAAGCTCCTCGGTCGCAGGCGGCATGAATCCCTGCCCCCAGTCAGCATAAACAGTCAGACTGTTGCCTAAAGAATATGCCGCTCCAATCTTAGCCGTAACCTTATCGAAATTCGCATTCCCCGACAAAGACAGGCTGTCCCTAGCATGAAGCTTATCTATAAGCTCGTTCGTAATATTATCATATCTTACGCTCAGGGTGAAATCGAGATTATCACCTATATTCAGCTTGTCGAAAAGGAAAGCTCCTACATTGCCCTGGTTAATCACTTGGTTTGCGAGCATAACGGTATCTTCGAGGTTATCCTGGCTCATGCTCTCCTGTCGCGTCGTATCGGAAAGGCTCCTGAACTTATTTTCGTTGATTGCCTGCCATTGAAAATCCGTTCCGACACTCAGGTGGTTTTTAATATCTCCGCTTCCAAAGTGCATGTTATATTGAATAGAACCTCCCGGTGCCGTAAACTCCCTGTACTGAGCCGCTTTATTGCTCGTTTCCTTGTACTTCCACCAACGGACAAAGCCGCTGAACTGCAGGTCATCGAAATCTGAAAATTTGATGCTCCCGACAATGCCGTTCGTAACACGGTTTGTTTTCTGGTATTCATTAAATGGACGGGCATCGGGGTTTGCCTGCTTTGGATTTTCAAGCAATTGGTCTAAACTTAATCCCTCTGCATTCTGATTGAAATAATCTGTAATAGACAGGATTTGAGTCAGCTTCAGTTTGTCGGATGCTGCCCAGTTTAGTTTCTCGCTGATATTATCTCCCCAGAAACCGCTGTGGTCACGCCAGCCGTTGCCTCCGATTCTAGAAGCCGAAATCCTGTAATTGACATTATCGGAACTGCCGTCAATCTGACCGAAAAGTTTGGAGAACCCGTTAGAACCTCCCGATAAATACAATTTCCCTCCGAATGGCTTGTCTCCCCCTTCCTCGGTTGTAATGTTCAGGACACCTGCGGCACCTCCGCCTCCATAAATCGAGGCTGATGGGCCTCGCATAATTTCTATTTTATCAACATTCTCCCAATCCACATCATATAAATCCGGTACAAAACCCGAAGGGTCATTGATTGTTATACCGTCTATCATCACTTTAATTCCACGTAATCCGCGTTCGGTAAGTATTCCCTGACCCCTGATAGACATGTGAATACGCGAACCGTTCGCCTGGTTATCAATACGTACACCGGGCACAAGCATTAAAGCTTCATCAACAGCAATTTTCCTGGCCATGTATGTATTTGACGACGGATACACAATTGAAGTTGCCGAAGTGCTCAGTTTAAGCGATTCAGGTATCCTGAAACCATAAACAACCACTCCTTCGAGCCTTTTAATTGACAGGCTGTCGTTTTGAACTTCACCTTTTGTTTCTTCGGCATTTGAAACATAAAAAATCAACAATAAAAATATTATAATATATCTGATATTCATACTTTACCTCTTTAAATTTAAATATAATATTATCACAATTCCTAAAAACACAGGATTTTCTTTTTGCAAAAAAAATCTTATACACTGCCTAAAATATCCTTCCCGGCAGTAAAATTTCATCATAATTTAATTATGGTTTGTTTTTATGATACTTTTGGCGGAGGTGAAGGAATGTCAAAAACACAAGAATAGTAATCAGAGCATAGAATTGCATGATGTAAATAAACAATTCCTGCAAACAGATTTAATTCCCATTTATTGAAAAAGTAATCCTGCACAAGCTGTTGAAACAATTTCTGAGCAGTCTTGTTGTGAGCTATGCTGTCGTTTACATTTTGTTTAATCAGGTCAGCCTGCTTTGCAAACAGTTCTTCTTCTCTCGTGTCATTGATACAAAAATAGTGTACGGTATCATTTGAGATTTTCATTTTAACGACATCGTAAAGCCTGCCTTCAAAAATAAATTCACTGTTAACATTTTTCCATTTGAGTTTGTACTTATTACTGTATGTAATGGTTATCCGTTCGAGGTTTTTCAAAGCAATTTCGCTTCGAATCAAGTGCTTAACTTCATTTTGTGCCCGGTATTGCATGAACTTAAAAATAAATATAAATCCGACACTGTTTGTCAGAATAGCGATGCACAGCAATATGGAAATCGTTTTCTTCAAAATTTTAAAATCTTATAACTGTCAAAATTAACATTTAATAACAAAAAATAATTATGAAATTTTGAAAAATTCAAGACTATATAACGAAACATGATAAAATTAAAACCAAGAGTTTCCGTTTTTTACAAAATAATACCTAATTACAATTATCATAAAATTAAGAGGATTGTATGAAAAAGATTTTACCGATAGTTATTGCAATTATTTTTACAAGTGCACAAATGATTTTAGCACAAAACTTCGAAATTCTTAAAAGTTTCGATGAATTCATTCAAAGAACGACTCTTTTGGACAGGCAGGAAATCCCGCTCGCAACAATTTCAACAGGATTTATTTCATCACCTTTATGTGCAGGTAATTTAGTTTCTGTACCTTATACGGTTTCGGGTTCTTTCAACCCCGGGAATGTATTTACCGCTCAGCTTTCAAATACATCCGGCAGTTTCAGCCTTCCGATTCCAATCGGTTCGGTAACCTCGACAAATTCCGGTATCATCAATGCTGTTATATCCGGTTATACACCCTATGGAACAGGATACAGGATAAGAGTTGTAGGCTCAGACCCTTATACGGTTGGCACGGATAATGGAATGAATATAATTATAAACACAAAACCAAACCCGGTGATTAATGGTTCTAATACTGCATGTATGAACTCTTCTCAGACATTTTCGACCATATCAACACCGGGAAATTCCTATACATGGCAGGCATACGGCGGTTTGATTGTCGGAAATAATCATAGCACAAACATACTTGTAAACTGGACAACATCTAATCCAAGCGGAACCGTAACTTTGGCTGAAACTAATGACCTTTCAGGGTGTTTGGACTCGACATATTTAACTGTTTCATTTAATCCGCTTCCAAGTCCATCAATCAGCGGAACAGGCACAGTATGTAATAAATCCACTCAAACTTACACTTGCCCGGTTGTTGCCGGACATTCATATTCATGGAGTGCCGGCGGAGGAAGCATTGTAGGCACGAATAATAATACTGCTGATGTTTACTGGAATACTCTAAATTCAACTGGTATTGTCTCAGTTCAGGAAACAATTAATTCTACAGGTTGTTCGGCTACATCTTCGAAAACAATCACAATTAATCCACTTCCAGCCCCAATGATTTCCGGAGATTTCGATGTATGTAATAACAGCATACAGAACTATTCCACTACTTTCACTCCCAATATAAATTATCAGTGGAAGACTTATGGAGGAAATATTATTGGAAATAATAACCAGACAAATGTTTCTGTTAATTGGAACACATCTTTAACCAGCAGTACAATAACATTAATTGAAACAAACCAGGGAACTTTATGTAAGGATTCTGCTTATCAAATTGTAAATATTTTACCGATACCCGTTCCTTCCTTCACAGGCACTGATGTGTCATTTAAAGACAGTACAGAATACTATACAACTTCACCTATAAACGGAAATTCTATCCTGTGGAAGGTTGCCGGCGGTCAAATTATCGGCCCGAGAAACAATGTTGAAGCCCGAATTAAATGGGAAACTCCTCCCTCCGGAACGATTACCTTGATTCAAACAGTTGATGCTACGGGATGCCAGGATTCAATCTACAGGGTTGTAACTATAAAACCATTCTCCCCATATATTAGTGGTGCCGAAAGCACTTGTGAAAATAAAACTGAGAATTATTCTGCACAATCCGTAAGCGGAGCGTCTTATGCCTGGACAGTTACAGGAGGAAATGTTATAAGTGCCCTTAATCAACCTTCAATGCAAGTAAAATGGTTTTCTCCCGGTACCGGAAAAATTTCACTCATTATTACAATAAATTCTTCTGGGTATAAAGATTCAAGTGAAAAAGATGTAACTATCAATCCAGTGCCAGCAATCCCTTTATTATTCGGACCATTATCTTCATGTGTTAATAAAATTGAAACATATTCTACTTCCCAGCTTAAAGGATTCACGTTAAAATGGCAGGCAGAAAACGGATTTATTGTAAATGAAGATGACCAGCCCGACGTTAAGGTAAGATGGCTCAGTGAGCCATCCGGTACAATCACACTAACGAAAGCTGTTGCTTATCCCTACAATAGCTGTAGCTCATCTACTTTCCAGGTAGTAAATGTTTATGCATTGCCTTCACCTGTTATTGAAGGAACTACAACTGCCGTGAGAAACACAATTGAGCATTACTCTGTAAACAATAACGAAGGTTCAAAATACCAATGGGAAGTCATCGGTGGCTCAATTACCGGAGCTGATACGGTATCCGAAGCTGATATTCTTTGGGGAAACGACAACTCGGGTGTTTTGACAGCGATTGAAACAAACAGCAACGGATGCACGGATTCTTCAGTAATCACGGTATCTTTGTCAGTAAATAGTGTAAATTATAATTTTAATCCATATTCTATAAAACTATATCCCAATCCGACATCAGGTTCAATCAATTTTGAATTATCCTGCAATGCCGAAGATTTTTATGAAATTGATATAGTGAATATTTATGGGGAAACAGTCAGAAATATTTATGATGGTATTATTGAGGCAGGCATATTTAAAACATCATGGGATGGGACCAATTCTGAATTAAACAAGGTATCATCGGGAATTTATTTCTTATCGGTAAAAAGTAAAGTGGGCTTACTGACAGATAAGATTGTAATTTTGAGATAGCAGATTATTATTCAACTATATGATTGTTATTAATCAGAGGGGTAGGTATTAAACCTACCCTTTTTATCATGAAATAATAATCATTGGAAAATCAAATTATAACAATTAAAAAATTGATATTATTGATTAGTTTAGTTGAATAATTTATAAAAATTTTGAAAGATATTTTATATTAAATGAAGAAAATCGGTATTATTACTTCGGATGAGCAGCCGCAGCTTGTCGAATATGACAGAGATATTGTAAAATTGCTCGAGGAGCGGGATATTATAGCTGAGCCGCTCGTGTGGGACAATCCCCGCAATCCGTGGGAAAGCTATGATATGCTCCTGATGAGAACTGCATGGGGTTACAATCACAAACCTGTCGAATTTAGAAACCTTCTCGATTATTTTGAAGCTCAAGAACTGAATGTGTGGAATCCTGCATTCATAATGAAAGAGAACATGCACAAGTTTTATCTTAAAAGACTGATTGAAGCAGGCTTCGACGTTATACCGACTTTATTTCTCGAACCCGAAAATATAAACTATATAAAAGAAATAGCCGAAAGTACAGGATGGAAGAAGTTTGTCATCAAGCCTGCCATTTCAGCCAGTGCATACAATACTTATGTGATTTCAGATTTGAACAGATTCCGGGAAGATGATGGTTTGAAAGAAAAATTTGTAGGGAAACAATTTTTATTTCAAAGATATATCAATGAGATTCAAACGTATGGAGAATGGTCGATAATTTTCTTCTCCAATGGATTCAGCTATTCTGTACTGAAAGTCCCTAAAAAAGGCGACTATCGCGTTCAGTTCTTCTTCGGTGCAAGATATTACCGCCTGCAGCCTCCAGATTATGTTTATAAAGCTGCTAAAAATGTAGCGGATTTTTATATTAAAAACTGCCTATATATACGTGTTGACGGAGTCGAATCTGAAGGCAAATTTTATATAATGGAAGTCGAAATGATTGAGCCGGACTTGATTATGAACATGGTGCCCGAGGCAAAGCAGCATTTCGCCGATGCGATTTTAGAAAAATTATATTAATTTTTTATAGAAATTATTTTGGGATTATCAATCTATATTTAAGATCATCATTCTAATAATCTCATGTGAATATTGATAAGAACAAAAGAATGAAGGATAAGGCGACAAGCACCACTACAGTAGTCCAGCCGATTAGATTATTTAATTTTTTGTTGACATGTTTGCCCATTATTTCCTTATTATTCACGAGAAGAATCATGCAGACGAGGACGACGGGAAGCAATAACCCGTTTGCAATCTGGGACCACAATGTTATTAGTATAAGCGGTGCATGTGGTATCAGAATGATACATACGGCAATAAAAATTATACCTGTGTACAAAACATAAAACTCGGGTGCTTCTTTCCATTTCTTATCAACTCCCGCCTCGAATCCGAATGCTTCGCATACGTAAAATGCAGTTGCAATGGGAAGTATCGTAGCTGAAAATATCGAAGCAATAAATAGCCCGAATGCAAATACCTCAGAGGCAATTGCACCGGCAAGCGGTTTTAATGCAAGAGCGGCGTCCTTAGCTTCATTTATTACAATCCCGTTTTCATGCAAGGTCGAAGCACATGCAACGATAATAAAAAACGCTACAACGACAGTTGCAATGCTTCCTATAATTACATCCCATATTGTATATTTATAATCTTCGAATTTCAAACCCTTCTCGATAACGGCAGACTGCATATAAAACTGCATCCACGGGGCAATCGTAGTTCCGACAACACCTATTACAATTGATATATAACCGAGATTAAAGTCAATTTCCGGTTTAATCAAAGCTGTACCGATTTCTCCCCAGTGAGGTTTTCCCATAATAGCCGACACAACATAAACCATCAGGAAGAGGCTAAAAATAAGAAATATTTTTTCTACAGATTTATAAGTCCCTTTTACGACAAGTATCCACACAAAAATTGCTGACAGAGGAACAGAAATATATTTGCTTACGCCGAAAACATTCATACTCCCGGCGATTCCTGCAAACTCAGTCGTCGTATTCCCAATATCAGCAATCAGCAAACCGATGAAAATAAAAAATGTTGTCCGTACACCTGCATTTTCACGAATGAGGTCAGCCAGTCCTTTACCGGTAACTATACCCATTCTTGCGTTCATTTCCTGGATAATAACGAGAACCACAAAGGCAGGAATTAAAGTCCAGAGCAGCTTATATCCATACAATGCCCCGGCAACAGAATAAGTCGTTATGCCACCGGCGTCGTTATCAACACTCCCGGTAATTATCCCTGGACCTAAAAGTGCGAGAAATATTACAATATTTCTCCAGAGGTTTCTTTTTTTAATTGTTGCAAACATATCGCACCTCTACTTCTGCACATATTACATGAGCCTGTCAATCACATCATCAATTACCACTGTGCCAAGCATTTTCATTTCGTGGTCAACAACGGGAACCGCCAGCATGTTATATTTTGAAATTATAGCCGGCAGTCTTTTTGCTTTGTCATCATCATATACGAAATTATTAGATTTATGCATTATATGCCTGAGATGAACTTCCGGTTGGGATATAATCAAATCTCTCAGCGATACCGTTGCGAGCAGTCTTTCTCTCCTGTCGAGAATAAAAATGCTGTATATTGTATTTGTTTCCGGCTTAAGTCTTCTTAACTCTTTTATAACATCCGAAACAGATTGTTGCGGATGGAAATGAATGAAATCTGTAGTCATTATACTTCCGACAAGATTATCAGAATATTCCATGAGTTCGCGGACCTCCTGGGAAGCTTCGTGTTCCATCTCACCAAGGAGTTCCTCGGCTTTTTCTTCCTGCAACTCATCGAGCAAGTCTGCGGCTTCGTCCGGCGGCATTTTCTCGAGAAGGTCTGCTGCTTTATCAACCGACATGCTCTCGATGACTTCAATTTGAGCATCCGGTTCCATTTCTTCGAGAACATCTGCCGCCCTTTCTTCATCCATCGAACTGAAAATTGCCATCTTAGAACTCCTGTCGAGGTCTTCGATAATATCAGCAACGTCTGAAGGATGAAGTGTCTTGAGTTTCGTGTATGGCTTTGTAAGCTGAATATCCATTTTCGGAAAATGAATAGTTTCAACTTCATCCCAAAGCACCAATTTGCTGGGAATTGTGATTCCGAAAAAGCTCAGAAACTTTTCTATTGGTTTCGCTATCCCGATTCGTCTCAGCAGTCCTTCCATGCCAACATCAACGGCAACCAGGAATGCTCCGGACTCAACAACAGCAATCCTATTATCTTGCAATACAGAGGCCATTATTTCAGTAAAACGTTTTGCTTCGTTTTTGTTAACAACCCATCCGCATGAGTCTTCAAACCTTCCAGTTCCCTCGACTTTTTCATAATCATCGAATAATTCTGATAAAATATAATTCAAATTATTTATACCAGAATACCTTTTGTCTTTTTTGCAAAACGCTCTGATTGTCCATACATACTTATTACTTGAGGCTCTATCGCTGATAATTTTAAAATTATATTTTATGCCTTCAAAAAATGCTACCATAATTCACTCCCTTTGCATTTCCTAAAATTACCTAAATTCTCTCTCTTAATCAAAGGATAAATAAATTTAAAATAGTTCTCAAGTGATTATAATTTTTAAAAAATGCTTTTTCCACGTCCCGATTTTTACTTAACTTTGTGTTCAAATTTTTGTCGAACTATTTGTTATAATTAAAGTGGACCCTGACGGTTCAAGTAGTAAGTTAAATACCTCAAATAACGTGGAGACGTGCTGATACATTAGCCCTTCCCCACCTTATTTGATTAATAAAAGTAAGGAGGGAAGAAGAAATGTCTGCAGCTCAAACCTTCTATCTCAGCCGTATACTTGGCAATAAAATTTATGCAAACCAGCCTAAACCGATAGGCAGGCTGAAGGATTTGGTGGTTGATTCAAGCTACGAAAGGCCCAAAGTCGTAGCCGCTAAAGTTAAGATGGGCGGTGAGTTCAAGTACCTTGATTTTTCGCATTGGCAAATCACGAAGACGAACGGGCAGTACAAGCTGAGATGCAATAAAGTTGATGAAATCAAATTTCCCGAAGAACATCCGCTTCTTCTTGTAAAACATGTGCTGGATAAGCAAATCGTAGACACAAACGGCAGGAAAGTAGTACGTGTTAATGATTTAAGGATTGCTGTTGTTGAGTCCGGAGCATTCCTGGTTGCCGTTGATGTTGGCATGGAAGGACTGCTGAGACG
>DAHXMP010000036.1 GCA_027371665.1 Bacteroidota bacterium
TTTGCGTCAATTTCTCTTAATGTCTTAACCGCCATTTCCCCGTTAAGCGAGGCTATGACTACTTTGCCGTCTTCGGGCTTTTCTTTGCGGTCAACAACCAAAATGTCGCCGTCGAATATGTTTTCATCAATCATGCTTTCACCCGAAACCCTTACGAGATAAACGTTCTGCGGTTTCGGAATAAGATATTCGTTTAGCTCGAGGCTTCCGCCGAAATGTGCATCTCTTGAACTTTTCTTGTTCAGGTCTGCCGGCAGTAGAGGAGCTTCAAAACTATAATGCGCCTGAACTTCAACAACTTTCTTAACCTTCATTCAACCATCCTTAAAAAACATATTTCACTTATCGCCTTTATCATCTTTGATGAACAATTACTGTGCCGTTTTACAATGAATGAATCACTTTAGTAACGACACCCATAATTTCATATTCGAGGGCGACATTTTGGTTGTTGACCGCAAAGAAAAGCCCGAAGACGGCAAAGTAGTCATAGCCTCGCTTAACGGGGAAATGGCGGTTAAGACATTAAGAGAAATTGACGCAAAAATTTACCTATACTCGGCAAACAAAAAATTTCTGCCGATTGAAATCCAGGGATTCATGGAATTTCGCATTCAGGGTGTCGTAAAGCATGTTATACATAATATGTAAACACTTTTATCTTTAAAATAAATCAGTAGATGAATTGTTTCAAGGTCGTAATTGAACCTTCAATGCCTGTGTAAATACTCTCTTTATTATTTTCTTGTTGGGATTGATAAATATTTTGGTCTGCATTTTTAAAAACATTAATTGCAATATTCGAATTCCGGCTAACCGAATTATTTACGTTTGAATTTTGTTGTGCCTCTTGTATCATGGCATTCGCTACGATACTTGAGGCTAATGCCGCAACGCTCCTGTCTTGGGCAGAAGGGTCAACCGGTGCCAAAGCAGCAGCTCGGACTCTTTCCATTTTCTGAATTGTTGCTTCAGGGTCTCCGTTTACAGGAGAAACATCAATTTGAACTTCACCGCCGGTAGCATATTGTTTACCATCGGGTCCTGTGGTATAAGTAAAGCTGGTAACACCTCTGATAAGTCCAGCTCCTGAAGTTCTGTGAGCGTTTTCATGTGCCTTGACTTTGCTGTCTGTTTTTTGCAAATCTGAAACTACTTTTTGTTCTTGGGTTGAAAGACTTTGTTGTCCGGAATTATTGTTTGACTTTCCGTTTGATTTCATTGCTGAATTTTTATTGGTATTAGTTTTACCGATGGCATTATAAGTTGAAAAAATATTTGAATTTTTTATACCCGATATAAATTCATCACTATGTTTACTTGCTGACCCGCTGATAACATTATTTTCTCCTGCAGTTGCAGTATTACCTTTTGATTTCCCCTTGGGATTAGAAGGAAACCCATTTCCAATTCCTTCAGCAACCAATATTGATGTAATCATTAAGGGCATAAATCATAATATAATTGTAAAACTACAACCTAATTTATTATTGACAAATTTTAAATATTCTTTTGCTAATTTAAATAAATTTTAAACAAAAATATCATTTAAATATGATAAATTTCAAAGTAGTTTCAACTCCATTGTCTTTTATAATCTGTAAGAAATAAATTCCACTTAAATAACCTGATAAATCAATAATTTTATTACGCTGACCGTAATTAACCTTGAATGCTTCAATTTCATTACCCAAAACAGAATAAATTTTAATATAAACATCTCCTGAAAGCTGTTCAATAAATGAGACATTAATATAATTTTTTGCAGGGTTAGGAAAGAGCATTATCTGTGAATTTTGTTCCATTTCATCAACCCCGGTAACACCACAATTAATTTTAATGTCATCAATAAACCAGCCGATGTCATTTGTTAAAACATTTGTTTGGAGCCTGAACCTGAATATCACTGTATCTTTTTTATTATTGGATAAATCAAATACTTCATATTTCCAATCCAAATAATTAAGAACACCGTCAGCCCAGGAATGATAATCCGACTCGTTGAAAGTTTTCAATACTGTCCAGGAATTACCCATGTCATAAGACAGTTCCAGGAATGCAGTGTCACTCCTGTGAACAATTGCAGCATGAAAGAATTTTAGTTTAATTTTATTAAGGCTGTCCGAAACAACCGGGAATAGATCAAAAATATAATTTTGTTTGCTCTTGTAATCGGAATAAGGTGACTCGGTAAATGAGTATGGTGAACTATGATAGAATTCTGATGTTACACCCCAGTTGCCAACATTTCTGTAATGCGGCAGGGTTGAATCAAAATTCTCGGATAAAGATTCGTTTATTTTACCTGTGAAGAAATTTACCACATTACTTGGTTCACTTTCATTAGCCGGAGATTCAGAATCGAGAACGCTTACAAAATAGCTGTAATAACCTTGGGTATCCGGTTTATCAGAAATTGAAATTACCTTACCGGTGTCTGAAGTATTAAGTTCTATATATTTTATAAAAGAACTATCCCTGTATAATGCAGCCCTGGATAGATTAACCAAAGGGACAACACTATCGCTCCTAAACGATGGCATTTTGACATCTAATGTTACATCATTAGTTTCACTACCCCTATATGATATAATTTCAGGAGAAGCAGGTTCGCGTGAACCTCCGGCATAAGCCGAAATTTTTCGTATAGCACTCGAATCCTGCACAGAGACTGCACAAATTGAGTATGTGTAGTGTTCATGAGGGATGAGATTAGTATCCAGGAAGCTGTCGGAATTGCCATCGAGCTTAGTAAGGAATACGTTATTCCTTAAAAGAACAAAGCTATAATCACTACTATTCATTATCTGCCCGAAGGCTCTTTTGCCCAAATACCACCACGAGAGATTTAGATTCGAAAGTTTGTCGGGAATAATCACAGCCTTGAAACTGTCAACAGGAGCAGGCATCCGTGTATTGATAAGTGCTGTATAAACATCGCTGTCGAAAATGTTCGTTTCAGCCGCCCTCATATCTATCCATGAGGGATAAATTTTACCATCATAAAAAGCATTTCCGCTGTAATCTCCGGCGAATGAATTTCCCTGGAATGGATTGTTCCGGAGGTCTCCGGCAAAATCCGCAACTCTTCTGTCAGTCCATTTATTTCCACCGTCGCTTGAATAGCTGACATAACATTCTACAAGAATGTTCGCCGGGTCATTCCTGCTGTCGAGGTACATAACAGCAAGGTCGCCAATTTTCGGGTCGAGGCTTAGCCAAGGCCAGAACTGGTCATTCGTTGTGTCGGAAGAAACGAACACCGGCTCGCTCCAGCTATCGCCTCCATCATTTGATTTGGCAAAATATACATTAGGAGGATTGTCAGCCGCCCAGCAGAGATAAAGAGTCCCCCTGTTCGGCCCGTTCGTCGTGTCGCATACAATAACCGGATATGCCTCAGCCCTGACTTTTCCTTTTACGATATGCCTGTAAACCGGTAGAGAATCTACCGTTGATATATTTTTCGTTTCACCGAAAATTTTATACCGTTCGATAATTCGCGGCTCGGTGAATGTTAAACCTCCGTCCGTGGATTTTGAAAAGCCTATACCATGTTCTATTCCGTGATTCCATACGACATATACTTCTCCTTCTGGGCCTGTAGCTACGAGAGGAAAACTCTGCCCGAAGGTCGTGTCTTCGGAACTTCCCGTAATCCTGCTACTGACATTGACCGGGGTACTCCATGTATTGCCCTTATCCGTTGATTTTGATAAAACGATTTGTGTTGCCGAATCCCTCGGTGTTACTCTTTTCCATGGGATATACAAGGTTTTGTAATAAGGGGAAGAAGGAGAATTATCAATAGAAATATAATATTTGTCTTCGAATGTCGAATCGAGAGTTTGGTTACCGCGGTGCAACATCACGGGAATATGCGCAGTCCATGTATTACCTTCATCGGAAGAACGTGCAATAAAAACACCGTTTTCCCCAACCATCAGTCCGCTGGAATCGCCGATTATGCCGAATCCGCCATAAACCAGGTAACCGTTACCTTCAGGGTCGAAAGCAACTGACGGGTCATTCGATGATGTCCATCCCGGGAAGGGCCTTCCCAAATCTTTATTTATCCATGTTTTTCCACCGTCGTGTGATATATAAACCCATGTTGCCGAACTATCCCTATAATCCACAGCAGAACCAATCAGGTTTTCCGGATTTTTTGGATTTACGGCTATAGATGATTCATTCTGCATTTTATAGACACCTGTTTCAGGGTCAGTGATATTAACATTTAAAAAAATTGGAAGAGATGATTTCCCGGATAATGTAATATCATATTGCTTTTTGAAATATTGAGCAGGTGCCGGGTGAGACTGTTCCATAAGCATTTGAAAAGCTTTCATTGTCTTTGTTTTATCATCTGATTTGATATTTATTGTAAAGCCAATAAATCCAAAAAATCCGGAAAACCTGATTGGTTCTGCTGTGGATTATAGGGATAGTTCGGCAACATGGGTTTATATATCACACGACGGTGGAAAAACATGGATAAATAAAGATTTGGGAAGGCC
>DAHXMP010000063.1 GCA_027371665.1 Bacteroidota bacterium
ATATTAAAAAAAACTTTTTATCTTTTTACATTTTTTAACATTTATCACATTATAAACATCATTAATTATCCACTTATTAGGGTATAATTAAAAATGTCTATTTTTAAACTTGATATTTCAGTTCAATATCTAATTATTCAATAAAAATAATTCTATTGAAAGTTGTTATAGGATACCCCTTTTATCAAGATAGCCCATAATTGCCTGAACACATTCTTCTGTTGAAACTCCGTCGGTTGTTATCCTGACCTCTGGATGTACCGGATTTTCGTAAATAGAATCAATCCCCGTAAAATCCAGTATTTCTCTTATACGGGCTCTTTTGTAAAATCCCTTAGAATCTCTTTGCTCACACACTTCGAGAGGTGTGTCAACAAATACTTCGACGAAATGAAAATCGGATAAAATTTCTCTTGCCTGCTGCCTGTCAACTAAAAAAGGTGAAATCAAAGCACAAATAGCATTTACTCCAGACAGTGCGACAAGTTTAGCCATCTCTGCAGTCCTTCGTATGTTTTCCTTCCTGTCATCATCGCTGAAACCCAAATCCCGGCTAATTCCTTTCCTCATTGTATCGCCATCGAAAATTACGGAAAGAAACCCTTTTTCTGATAATGTTTGTTTAAGATTGCTGGAAACAGTTGTCTTCCCGCTTCCTGAGAGCCCTGTAAACCAGACGACAAAAGGCATTTTTGTTTGACTAACAGCTTCATTTTTTTTCAATGGTTCCGATTCGATAGAATCCCTAATCATTCTTGCACCTTAATTTATTTTCTTCGATTTATGAATTAGATGGAATTAAATTCAAAACATTTTGCATCTGATTTTTTCAGCCAATCCGATAACTTATATCCCATTTTATCTTTTTCCGAAATCAAAGGATTATTTAACGGCCATTCAATTCCTACATCGGGGTCATTCCAAATGATACTGCCTTCACTTTTCGGATTCCATAAAGCTGTACATTTATATTGCATCTCCATCCAATCGGATAATACACAAAAACCATTGGCAAATCCCGGCGGAACCCACATTACCAATTTATTTTCTTCAGATAATTCAATCCCGAACCATTTCCCAAGCGTAGGTGACCCCGGCCGTATATCAATTTCAACAACAAAAGCTCTTCCGGATGTTATGCGTATAAGTTTACCCTGGGGCTTTTCCCATTGAAAATGCATCCCTCTTAAAACACCTTTGGCTGATTTTGAGTGGTTGTCCTGAACAAAATTTGCCGCTATGCCTATTGATTCAAACTCATCTGCACGGTATGATTCATAGAAAAATCCTCTGTTATCATTGAAAACATTAGGTTCTAATATTATCAAACCGTTCAATTCTTTCGATACGACTTTAAATCCCATTATCCTCTTCGCAATATTTCCACAAAAAACGGATTTAATTGCTTTTTGATTTTTTGTTAATGAATACTCTTAAAAGGTTTTCAATCTCTTTGGAACTACCGAAATCTTTTCCAAGCATTAATACTTCATTATGTGATGTTGCCTGCTCCGGTGTAAACTCATCTTCCTGCCTTGAATATATCATAACAATTGCATAAATGATTAAAAGTGTAAATTCCAGGCCCAGTGCGAACAAGACAAGAGAAGGCTCGGTTGGCGGTATAAATTTCAATCCCCTCAACCCGATAATAATAATTAAAACAGCTGCACCCATATATACCAGCCCAAGAATAGTGTTGTTATACCTGACGGTAAAATAAAATCTCATGTACATCCTGATACCGTCATTAACATGAAAAATCCTGTATAAAAGGCTGCTGCTGTCCCATTTTATTGCCTTATGCAAAATTTTAATATCGTCCAGCGGCATCTTGAATTCATCTACGTATGTCTGCAAATGGATTAAATCTGCATGCAGAATATCATCAATCACTTCGCTATGCCTGTTTTCGGAATGATAGCCAAATTTAATAAAAGCAATTTTGTCTATCAGGCTTGCTATTTCCCTCTCAATTTTCTGATGCATATACCCTACGCTTCTCGGTAGAATTGATGTTATTAAAGCAGATATCCCAAAAGCAAATAAAGTACTTTGCAATATCAGCGTTAGGAATGGATTGAACCAATACCTTGCTACGAGAGATGTGCCCTTGTTTAAATCAATAGCCCAGCTGAAAAGATATGATGTTATTGCTTTCGTATCTGAATCTTCTACTGAGTATTGCAATACTTCACCGGTTTTGTTATATACAACGCCTTTCAGAAAACTCGAGAAAAAGTAATGCATCAACGGCAGTAATAATTCGAGGAAAATCACGACCCAGAAAATCGTAATAATTGAAAAAATTAATATCTGCCTCGAATTATGTTCAGTCAGCTCGAAATACTCTTTTGTCGTTTTGATGCTTTTTTGCATAGAATTTTTGTTCTTATTTTTTTTGTTTACATTATAAATTTATCTGCATAATATCTTTCGTAATTTAAAAAAATTTACGTACATATATTTTATTTATTTCATAATTTGAATGTTTGATAAATTTATTTTTTCATAATTGATTGATGAGTAATGATATATTTTAACAATGCTGCTACAAGTTTTCCAAAACCACAATGTGTAATCGATGCCGTAAAGGAGTATTTGAATACTGCTCCATGCCACTCTGCAAGGACAGGCATTGATAATGATTCTGACGATATTGTTTTTTCGGCAAGACAAAAACTTGCTGAACTTTTCAATGCCGGTGACCCAAATAGAATTATCTTTACTTCCGGAAGCACAGAAGCACTTAACTTGGCAATTAACGGCATTGGCCTCGATAATGCTTCCCATGTGGTTACAACCTCAATAGAGCATAATTCTGTCATTAGGCCTCTGAAACATCTCGAAAGAGACACTGGCGTCGAACTTACTTTTGTCGAATGTGATTCGGCAACATATGTCGAGCCTCAAGCAATTGAATCTGCTATCAAGGCTACAACCAAAGCTATCGTAGTAAATCACAGCTCAAATGTTACGGGTTCGATTCTCGATTTAAAAGAAATTTCAAATATAGCTCATAAACACGGATTGTATTTTATTGTTGATGCTTCACAATCTGCCGGCAACCTTCTAATTGATGTAAAGGGCTGGGACATTGACCTTCTTGCGTTTACGGGGCATAAATCTCTTTATGGTATCCAGGGAATAGGGGGATTATACATTAAAGAAGGCATTGATTTAAAACCTTTGAAAGTTGGTGGGACTGGAGTTAAATCAGAAGTATTGTATCAGCCCGACGGAATGCCTTTATTCTATGAGGCCGGAACGCCAAATATGCCCGGTATAGTATCTCTAAATGCCGGTGTTGGATATATTCTTGAAAAAGGAATTGATGTTATACGAAACAGAAAATTATCGCTGGTTAAAAGAGCTGTCGAAGAACTTAAAGATTATCCCGAAGTTAAAACATATCTCAGGACAGATAAAAACAGCTATGTCAACTTCTGTTTTAACATTGAAGGTATGGTCCCCGAAGAAGTAGGTTATGCTCTCGATAGTTCATATGATATCACTGTCAGAACAGGGCTTCATTGTGCACCTTTACTACTCGGCCCGCTTGGTGTTCATCCATGGGGAACTGTCAGGGCAAGCCCTTCTTATTTTACGACCGATGAGGAAATGGATACATTTATTAATGCAGTTAAAGATATAATTAATACTTTTGTCAGAAAAAGGAAAAAATAGTCCATATTTTTTTAGAATATCATGATAAATTTTATGCTATACTTAGTCGGAATGTAAAAATAATCTTTGATAATGTAACCGGGGAATTTGAACTTTAAATCTTAAATTTTTGAAATGCTTCTTTCATTCATAAAGAATAAAATTTTCTTTTTTGCTAAATTGCATTTCATTGGATTCCAAAATTTTTAATATATAAAACGAAAGAAAACCATGCTTGAGATTCAACCTGCGAAAAGAACCTACGATATTCAGTATGCTATTAGGGACATTGTTGTTATTGCAAACGAAGCTGCCACCGCCGGAAAAGAAATGCTTTATCTTAATATCGGCGACCCAAATGCTTATAATCATAAAACCCCCAAGCATATAATAGAAGCTGCATATAAAGCTATGAATGATAATCAGAATGGTTACTCCCCTTCATCAGGAATCAAAGCCGCTATCGAAGCTATTGAAAGAGATGCAAACAGAAAAGGAATAAATAATATCCTTGATATATTTGTTACTACCGGTGCCAGCGAAGCAATTGAAATATGCCTGACTGCCCTGCTAAATTCAGGCGAGAATTTTTTGATGCCTACACCCGGTTATCCCCTTTATATGGCTGTTCAAAGCAAACTGGAGCTTGCCCCTAATCCATATTATCTGGATGAATCAAACGGTTGGCAACCGGATATTGAAGATATCAAAACTAAAATAAACGAAAAAACCAAAGCAATAGTTCTTATCAATCCTAACAATCCAACAGGTTCCGTTTGCCGGGAAGACACACTTCTCAAAATAATAGAACTGGCTCTTGAGCATAATCTGCTGGTAATTGCAGATGAAATATATGACAAGCTCCTTTTCGACGGCAACAAGCATATTTCAATAGCATCGCTAAACAAAGATATATCATGCGTTACGTTCTCAGGATTATCTAAAAATTATGTTGCTCCGGGTTTCAGGCTTGGCTGGGGAATTGCAAGCGGCAGGCAAAATGTTATGAAAGACTATCTCGAAGCTGTTAATAAGATACTGAGAGCAAGAGTTTGTGCAAATCATCCCGAACAATACTCCGTTATAGCAGCTCTCGACGGAGACCAAAGCCATATTTCGGAAATGAATAAAATTCTTCAGAAAAGAAGGGACATAGTTTCAAAAATGATTGATAAAATTCCCGGGATTTCCTGTGTAAAACCCGGAGGAGCTTTCTATATGTTTCCTTCCATTGATGTTGACGACGATAAACAATTTGTTATTGATTTAATCAGGCAAACAGGGGTAGTAGTTGTTCACGGGGAAGGTTTCGGTCAGAGGCCCGGTTCCCATCATTTCAGAATTGTCATCCTGCCCGACGAATTTGTTTTAACAAAAGCTTTTGAAAAAATTTCTGAATTCTATTCTACCTATAGCAAGATATATTAATTTTAAAATTTGTGATTATAATCTTGCGCTTTTAGGAACATATTTTATTTGTTATTTCCCGGATAATAATGATTTTTTATTATTTGATACCTTAGTTAATAAATAAGAAAACCCTAAAATAATATATAAAAATTAACGTAAATGAGCATTAAGATATTCTTCATTTAAAAATTTTTATAGAATTGTTATGAAAAAATTCAGTATAGTATTTGCGTTAATAATAATGATGAGCAGTCTGGCTTTGTGCCTTAATCCACCTGTAGCAGTAAAGAAATCATTTGAAGTGAAATTCCCCGGAGCATCGAAATTGAAATGGGGAAAGGAATCAAAAACAGTTTTTGAAGTGGAGTTTGTACTTAATGGAATTAATATGACCGCAAATTTTTCCCGTGAAGGAAAATGGCAGGAAACAGAAACACAAATCAATACTTCGGATTTTCCTGAGCCTGTAAAAAATTCAATTGATAAAAACTATAAAGGCTGGAATATATTGAAGGCAGAAAGAACAGAATCTGAGAATGACGGTATTACTTATGAAGCTCTGCTGAAATCAGGTAAACATAAAAAAGCTGTTGAATTCAAAAGCGATGGTTCACTTTTCAAAGAATAACCCGAATTGGTTTTTTCATGATGGCTTTTTATAATTAACGGTATTTTTAACCTAATTCTTAAATTTAAAATTATGAAAACAAATACGCTTATTAAAATCTTCTTATTCAGTGTAATTATTAATTTCGGTATAATTTCACCATTAAAACTACACTCACAAAATAAAAAATACAGGGTAACCGGGATGATTAATATCGGCGGTGAAGCCCGCTGGGACTACCTTTCAGTCGAATATACATTGCACAGGTTATACGTATCACACGGCAACAGCGTTAATGTAATTAATCTGAATGATAATTCTTTTGCAGGAGAAATTAAAGATTTGCATGGAGTTCATGGTATTGCTTTTGTTCCTGAGACTGGTAAAGGTTTTATAAGCGACTGGAAGGGAAATTCGGTCGTCGCATTTGATTTAAAAACATTAAAAGTGCTCGATGTAATAAAACTTAAGGAGAAGAATCCCGATGCAATTATTTACGATGAGTTTACGAAAAGAATCTTTACTTTCAACGGAGGAAGCGATAATGCTACTGCTATTGACGCACTTACAAATAAAATAATCGGAACCGTTAATCTTGAGGGTAAACCTGAATTTGCAGTTAGCAACGGGAAAGGAGAAATCTATGTCAATATTGAAAATAAAAGCGAGTTAGTCAAGTTTTCCTCGGAATTTCTGACAGTTATTTCAAGATTTCCTCTCTCTCCCTTGGAAACTCCGACAGGAATGGCTATGGATATGGCAAACAAGAGAATTTTTATCGGGGGCAGGAATAAATTAATGGCTGTCGTTGATGCTGTCAGCGGAAAAGTTATCCAGACACTGCCAATAGGAGCAGGAGTTGACGGGTGTGCCTTTGACCCCCGAACAAATCTGGTTTTTTGTTCAAACGGGTCCGGAATTATTACCGTTATCAAACCGGAATCAACCGACAAATACAGGGTCATAGATAATGCCATTACTCAAGAGGGTGCCAGGACTATGGCTCTCGATTTAACAACGCATATCATTTATACTTCAACTATGATACAAAAACTCGTCAAAATAGAATCAGACAGTTCGCAAAAAACTTTCGGCGTACTCATTCTCGATAATAAATAAAATAAAAATAAAAAAGAGGCGTTTCTATATGCCTCTTTTTTAATTCCAATATGTTTTTTCAAAATTAAAATTCCCTGTCGAATGTCTTATATAAGGGGAACCCTGAAGTTAATTCGGAAACCTCCTTTTTCACTTCTTTTATAACGTCTGCCTTGTCGAAATTCATAATTACTTTGTCAAGCATATCAGCAATCTTCCTCATCTCATCTTCTTTCATTCCGCGTGTTGTCATTGCCGGTGTGCCAAGCCTTATTCCTGAAGTAATGAGAGGAGGTTTTGTATCGTAAGGCACAGCATTTTTATTGCAGGTTATTCCTGCAGCATCGAGAGCTTCTTCGGCTTGCTTGCCCGTAAGGTTTTTGTTAGTCAGGTCAACGAGCATTAGGTGGTTGTCCGTACCACCGCTGACGAGTTTATAATCTTTTTTAATCAGTTCATCTGCAAAAGCTTTGGCATTCTTCATAACCTGTATAATATACTGATTGAATTCTTCAGTCAGGCATTCTCCGAAAGCTACCGCTTTGGCTGCAATTACATGCATCAAAGGTCCGCCCTGTACTCCCGGCATAACCCAGGAATCAATAATTTCACTCATTTTTTTTGTTCTACCTGATTTAGGAGCCACAATACCAAACGGATTATCGTAATCATTACCAAACAGAATAACTCCTCCCCTTGGGCCCCTCAATGTTTTATGTGTTGTGCTAGCGACAACATGGCAATAAGGCAGAGGATTGTTCAGGTATCCTTTTGCAATTAATCCTGCCGGATGAGCAATGTCAGCGAACATGAAAGCACCGACTTTATCTGCAATTTCACGAAATGTCTTAAAATCAATATCTCTCGGATAAGCAGAAGCACCAACCGTAATCATCTTAGGTTTTTTCTTCTTCGCAAGGTCTTCGACCATATTAAAATCAATTCTTCCGGTTTCCCTGCTTAGCTCATAGGGAATGAAATTAAAGAACCTTCCTGAAAAGTTAACTGGAGAGCCGTGGGTCAGGTGCCCGCCATGAGCAAGACTTAATCCCATAACCGTATCTCCGTACTTAAGATATGAGAAATAAACTGCCATATTTGCCTGGCTTCCGCTGTGAGGCTGAACATTGGCATATTCTGCACCGAACAATTTCTTCACCCTGTCCCGGGCAAGATTTTCGGCAACGTCAACCCATTCGCAACCGCCGTAATATCTTTTGGCAGGGTAGCCTTCGGCATATTTGTTAGTAAGAACCGAACCCTGAGCCTGCATAACCGATGGCGAGGTGAAATTTTCACTTGCGATTAACTCTATTTTATCCCTCTGGCGTTTGTACTCCCCGGCAAGTGCATCAAATAATTCCGGGTCTGTTTGTTTTACGATGTCATACATGATTTATTCCAAAAAGTATTTATAAGAATTATTTATAATTATAATTTCAAAAATTATGATTAAATATGTTATTTGCAAATAAATTATTTTCATTATTGTTGAATAAATAGTGC
>DAHXMP010000070.1 GCA_027371665.1 Bacteroidota bacterium
ACCCGTAAACGAGTTCGCTCCAAATCTTTCCTTTTTCTTCTCAAACGGCATGGACCCCGAATACTCTGTAATCGGCAGGGTTGCTCGCAGGATTTGGGCAATTGCAATGAAAAACAAATACGGTGCAGACGAAAAAAGCCAGAAGCTGAAATATCACATCCAGACTTCGGGACGCTCGCTACACGCACAGGAAATTGATTTCAACGACATCAGGACAACTCTACAGGGCTTGCTTGCATTTTACGATAACTGCAATTCGCTGCACACAAATTCTTACGACGAAGCGGTAACGACACCGACGGAAGAATCTGTCCGCCGCTCTATGGCTATTCAAATGATTTTGTCGAATGAATTTGGAATGTTAAAGAACGAGAATCCCAATCAAGGCTCATTTATAATGGAAGAATTGACAGACCTCGTAGAGGAAGCAGTATTGCAGGAGTTCGACAGGCTGTCGAGGCGCGGCGGCGTTCTCGGAGCGATGGAAACCCAATACCAGCGTTCAAAAATACAGGAAGAATCCATGTACTATGAAACACTGAAGCAGTCGGGCGAATATCCTATTATCGGGGTAAACAAATTCGTTCGCGAAGATGCAGAGAATCCTTACGACAAAATGCTCATTACCCGTGCCACTCCCGAAGAGAAAGACAAAAGGCTCGAACAGCTTCATTCTTTCCAAAAAAAACATCGAAACGAAACGAAGGATGCTCTGAACAGGCTTAGAGAAGTTGCCCTGACCAAAGGAAATATTTTTGAAGAATTATTAAATACGGTTGAATACGCCTCGATGGGACAGATTACTCGTGTCCTTTATGAAATCGGAGGCAAGTACAGAAGGGGAATGTAGCTCGAATTTAAAAATTGAAAATTTTAAATTTGAAATTTTGTATAAAGAATTATTAAATTCAGCACGAAATCATTGAATAATTTGTAAAGTTAATATAGAATGAGAGATGAACAGGTTTAAAAGTAAGATTTCAACAAAGAGCCCTGCCTATATCGAAAACATGAATTATAATCTCTCTCTTTCAAAACATCTGAAAGAGAGGCTCGAATTCGTAAAGCAGGGAGGTCCCGAAAAAGCAAGGAAAAAGCATTTGGAACGCAACAAGCTTCTCGTCCGCGACAGGATAAAAAAGCTATGCGACCCTGAAACTCCTTTTCTCGAAGTCATGCCATTCGCCGCATGGGACATGTACGACAATGATGCCCCCGCCGCGGGAATTGTTGCCGGAATAGGAATCGTCAGGGGTCACGAGGTTATGATTGTTGCCAATGACGCTACGGTTAAAGGTGGAACATACTACCCGATTACCGTAAAAAAGCATGTTCGGGCACAGCAGATTGCAATGCAGCACAAACTTCCCTGCATATACCTCGTAGATTCCGGGGGAGTATTCCTGCCCTTGCAGGACGGAGTTTTCCCGGACAAAGACCATTTCGGAAATATTTTTTATAATCAGGCGAGATTGTCTGCTGAAGGCTTAACACAGATTGCCGTCGTAATGGGTTCCTGCACTGCAGGCGGAGCTTATGTCCCGGCTATGAGCGACGAAACCGTAATGGTACGAAACCAGGCTACTATATTCATAGGGGGCCCGCCATTATGCAAAGCTGCAACAGGAGAAATAGTAACCGACGAAGAGCTTGGAGGTGCAGATGTACATTGCAAGATTTCAGGTGTTTCAGACCATCTTGCCCAAAACGACGAACACGCGCTTGAAATTACGAGAAACATTGTAGAAAACTTTGAAAAGCAAAAAAAATTCGATATTGGAAGAATCGAGCCTGAAGAGCCCTACTATGCTCCCGAAGAAATCCTCGGTATCGTCCCTAAGAACATTCGCACGCCCTTCGACATCCGCGAAGTTATTGTCAGAATCGTTGACGGCAGCAGGATACAGGAATTTAAGGAAAATTACGGGACCACTCTTATTACTTGCTTTGCAAGAATAATGGGCTATCCTGTGGGCATTATTGCAAACAATGGCGTTATATTTTCCGAATCCAGCCTGAAAGGTGCACACTTTATCGAGCTTTGCACTATGAGGAAAATTCCATTAATATTCTTGCAGAACATAACAGGCTTTATCATCGGGAAAAAATACGAGCATGGCGGCATCGCAAGAGACGGGGCAAAACTTGTTCATGCAGTCGCTAATGCGGAAGTCCCGAAATTCACCGTTATAGTCGGCAGTTCAAACGGTGCGGGAAATTATGCTATGTGCGGCAGGGGATATTATCCGAATCTGCTTTGGATGTGGCCCACGGGGACAATATCGGTGATGGGCGGCGAACAGGCTGCCGACGTCCTTGCAACAGTTAAAATAAATCAATTGGAAAAAGCCGGAAAAACAATGTCAAAAGAGGATATTGCCGCAATTAAAAAGCCGATTCTCGAAAAATACGAATTTGAATCGAGCCCTTATTATGCGAGCGCCCGCCTTTGGGATGACGGCATAATTGACCCGCTCGACACGAGAAACGCTCTCGCACTCGGTATATCAATGGCACTGAACAAGCCAATACCGGACCAAAAATACGGAGTTTTCAGAATGTAAAAATATAAATGTAAAGAAGATGAATTTTTACAATGATTATCAAACAATCGAGGTGCAGATTCAGGGCAATGTGTCAACAATCAGGCTGAACAGGCCCGATGTTCACAATGCATTCAACAATATCCTGATTTACGAGTTATATGATATTTTCGATAAGCTAAAAGCAGAAAATGACATCAGGGTAATCGTAATTACGGGGAACGGAAAATCATTCTGTGCCGGTGCCGATTTAAAATGGATGAAGAGTGTCAAGGACTACTCTTATGAACAAAATTATGAAGAATCCCTGAAGCTTGCCGAACTCATGTACCTTATATTTACTCATCCTAAGCCGGTAATTGCAAGGATAAACGGCTCTGCTATCGGGGGCGGTGTCGGGCTGATGTCTGTTTGCGATATTTTAATCGCTGCCGACCATTCGATGTTTGGCTTGAGTGAAGTCAGGCTCGGATTGGTGCCTGCAGCGATTGCACCTTTTGTTATGAGCAGAATAGGACAGGTTCATGCGAGGGAACTTTTCATCACGGGTGAAAGAATTACAGCACGAAAAGCACTCGATATCGGCTTGGTAAATAAAGTCGTGCCTTATAGTGATATTGACAAGGCTGTAAGTGAAAAAATATCTTTTATTGTCAATAACGGGCCCGAAGCGATAAAATCGGTTAAGGAACTGATATTCCATTGTTCCGAAGGTACTTTCCCCGAAATCACGGAATATACAGCCAAACTTATTGCGGGTTTACGTATAAGCAAAGAGGGCCAGGAAGGGATGTCGGCATTCCTCGAAAAAAGGCCGCCTTCCTGGGCTGTTAAAAAATGAAATTTAATATTATGATAAGATAAATCGGAAAAAATTGTGTTTAAGAAAATACTCGTTGCGAACAGAAGTGAGATTGCATGCAGAATTATAAGGGCATGCAAAGAAATGGATATAAAAACCGTAGCTGTTTATTCGGAGGCTGATTCTTCGGCACTTCATGTACAGCTTGCCGATGAGGCTGTTTATATAGGACCTCCACCGGCTCTGCAATCGTACCTGAATATGGATGCAATCATTAAAGCAGCAAAAACTACGAAAAGCGAAGCAATACACCCGGGTTACGGCTTTCTTGCCGAAAATCACGAGTTTAATCAAAAGGTGAAAGATGCGGGATTGATATTTATAGGTCCCAATCCTGTACCAATGAAACTCCTGGGTTCAAAAGTTGCTTCCCGTGTGGCAATGATAAAAGCCGGTGTACCTGTCATTCCAGGGATGAAAAGCAGTTCAAAAGATTTTGCTGAATTTGAAAAAACAGCGAACGAAATGGGCTATCCCGTATTGATTAAAGCCTCTGCAGGGGGCGGCGGTAAAGGCATGAGAGTAGTTCATAAAAAAGAAGAACTGAAATCTGCGGTCGAAGCTGCGATGCGTGAATCTTTATCGGCATTCGGAAGCGATGAAGTATATCTCGAAAAATATATCGAATCGCCCCGGCATGTCGAATTCCAGGTCGCCGCTGATAATTTCGGCAATGTGGTTTATTTATTCGAGCGTGAATGTTCCATACAGAGACGCCACCAAAAGATTATCGAGGAAACTCCTTCACCGGTTATGACTCCCGAATTACAGAAAAAGATGGGAGAAACTGCCATTAAAGTCATTAAGACGGCAAATTATAACAACATCGGTACCGTCGAGTTTCTCGTGGATAAAAACCGGAACTTTTATTTCCTCGAAGTCAATGCTCGTATCCAGGTAGAGCATCCGGTTACCGAAATGACAACCGGAGTTGACCTCGCGAAATTACAGATTCATATTGCTTCGGGAGAGAAATTGCCTTTCAGGCAGGAGGATTTACGTCAAAACGGGCATGCGATTGAATGTAGAATTTATGCCGAAGATGCCTACAGCAACTTTATGCCTTCATCGGGTAAAATTCTTTATCTTAAGGTTCCGCTCGGCTCAGGTGTCAGGTATGATTCGGGCATTTACCAGGGAGCTGAGGTGCCGGTTTTTTATGACCCGGTGCTTGCCAAGCTTATTGTCTGGGGAGCAGACCGCGAAGAAGCGCGTAAGAAAATGCTCCTGGCTCTTAAGGAAAATGTGATTCTCGGCGTTAAAACTTCAATCGGCTTTATGCTAAAATGCCTCGAACATCCTGAATTTATCAGGGGAAACACCTTTACAAATTTTATAGAAAAAAATATTAAAATTGAAAAGGATGCCGAAGGTAAACTCTTGAATTATGCTTTTCTGGGTAGTGCCATGCATCATAATGATAATAAAAAAAATTCAAAAACATTTACTGCTGCGTCAGGTGAAATGCCCACTCCCTGGCAGACTATAGGCAGTTGGGAGATTTGTACGGGAAGACAGATTGGAAAAGGGAATTAATTATGCAATTAAAATACAGAAATACTCATTATGATGTCCGGGTAGAGCCTGACGGGGAGGATTATATATTGACCGTCAACGGTGAGAAACAAAAATTTACTGCAAAAAGGAATGGTACAAATTTAATCTCAATTTCAAATGATAACGTTAAAACGAATGTTTATGTGGCTGAGGATGACAGCCGCTTTTATGTCAATATTGACGGCGACGGATTCACTTTTGAGAAAAGCAGGGAGGAAGAAACTTCCTACGGCGAAGAAGCGAAAATGTCCTCTGACAAAGACATAATCAAGCCGCCTATGCCCGGCAGCATCGTGAAAGTCCTCGTAAAGAAAGGCCAAAAAGTCGAAGAAGGTGAGGGATTAATCATAATCGAAGCAATGAAAATGGAAACTACGCTCTACTCCTCGATTCCAGGCATCGTTACAGAAGTCAATGTCAGTGCCGGCGAGCAGGTTGATTCGGACAAAGTCCTTCTCATTGTGGAGAAAGAAAAGTAAGAATAATATTAATTAAAAAATAATTTCATTGAAATCATCCAAAAGCACTAAACCGCGCATTGCTTTCCTGTCCTCCGGGTCAAGTTCCAGAGACTTTTGATAAGCTTTTCTTGCTTCATATTTTAGGTCCATATTAACATAAGCATCACCGAGAAGAGCATATGCCGCAGGACTGTCAGGATTCTTGTTAATCACTTCGGTAAAATCTTTAACAGCTTCGTCATAATAGCCGAGTCTCAGATTAGTAACACCAAGATGAAAAAATGCAATAGTAAATCCGGGGCTGTTTTCCGTAACAGCTACATAATGTTTCTTGGCTTCCTTGAGATGCCCGTAGTGATAATTCATTATACCGAGCCAATAATGAGCCATAATAAATCCGGGGTCAATTTCGATAACTTTTAATAAACATCCTATTCCTTCCTTAATCTTCACCTGCCTGTACAAAGCAAGCCCCAAATCATATAAAGCGGTCGGATAATTCGGAAGTTTGTTAACGGCTATTCTTAGACAATCAACAGCATCCTGAAGCATGCCTAATCTATAATAGACATTTCCGAGATGTTTATAAACGATTCCGAGTTCAGGATTCCTTTTTATGGCTTGTTTATAATGCTCAATAGCTTCGAGATACTCGCCATTGGTCTCTGCCTGGTAAGCCGCCAGAACCTCAGGGTCTTCCGAATCAAATTTTTGAGGTTTACTTTGACGCATTTGCATTCCTTAATTAAACGAAAATATATAACAATTACAATTTATCACAATTGTACTAATAAGTCAAGAGGATAAATCTGTATTCAAATTTTTTTTATCGTGTTTTTTAGAATTTTACCGGTACAGGCTTTTCACCGCTGTAATCATAAAATCCTTTTCCGGTTTTTCTTCCAAAATATCCTGCCGCAACAATCTTCTTCAGCAATGGTGCCGGACGGAACCTCGGGTCGCCAATGTCCTCATGCAAAACATTCATAATGGCAAGAGTTGTATCGAGTCCAATCAAGTCGGCAAGAGTCAGGGGACCCATAGGATGTGCAAATCCCAGTTTAGCTACTTCATCAATTCCGTCGACCGTGCCGACATTTTCCATGACCGCAAAAACCGCTTCATTAATCAGAGGCATCAAAATTCTGTTAGCGATAAAGCCTGGATAATCGTTAGCCAAAACAGGTGTTTTCCCGAGTTTAATAGCTGTATCATTAACCGAATTATAGGTGTAATCGCTGGTTGCAAGGCCACGTATGATTTCCACTAACTGCATCATAGGTACGGGATTCATAAAGTGCATTCCAATAATTTTATCAGCTCTTCCTGTTTGTGCAGCGATTTCAGTAATCGAAATGGTTGAAGTATTCGTAGCAATGATGACACCGGGTTTTACGACTTTGTCAAGCTCTCTGAAAATCTTGAATTTTAATTCTTTATTCTCTGTAACCGCTTCGATTGCGAGGTCAACATCAGCACCATCAGCCATGTTCGTTGTTCCATGAATGTGACTCATTGTCGCTTTAACGTCATCCTCGGTTATTTTACCTTTTTTAACCTGCCGGATGAGATTTTTCTCGATTGTTGAGATTCCTTTTTTCAAAGCATCCTCGAAAGCATCACAGAGAACTACATCAATACCGTTTTGTGCGAAGACATGTGCTATTCCATTGCCCATCGTCCCTGCACCTAATACTAATACTTTTTGAATATTCATATTAATCCTGATAGAGTATGAAAAATTTAGTTAAAATTTGAACTTAGAAACTAATAAAAAGTTTTCAAAAAATGAAATAGTTTTATTTGACATAGCAAGGAATTATTATGTTTTTCCAAAATTATTGATTTATTTCCTCGAAGAGTTTGTAATGTGTTTCAATCATGCCTAAAGCTTTGTAAGTCTCAATTGCAATACTGTTATTTTTTTCTACATATAATCTGAAACCCAGAACATTCATTTTGCGTTCGGATAGTTTCTTGGCATGTTTATACAGTGAACTATAGATTCCTTGTCTCCTGTTTTCCGGTTTTACATATACACTTTGAACCCACCAGAAAAATCCGTTTCTCCAATCACTCCATTCTGTAGTTACCATGAGTGAACCTACAATTGTCCCGTTGTTTTCTGCTATTAAATAAAATCCATAATCCTTGTTCTCTATTAAGTTTTCAACTCCTTTCCTTAATATTTTCTCTGATAACATTAAGCCTTCAGTCTCACTTGCAAGAGCTATATTGAATTTTACAAGTTCATCTATGTCTTTTAATTCTCCAATTCTAATAAGAAATCCATCACTACTTTTCATGACAAACCTAATAATTATTAAAATATTTATTTTGTAATTTAATATAATTATTAATTATGAATATAATAATTCCGAACTTTTTATTAAATTGTATATATTCTATTTAGCAATTATATCATTCAGTTAAAAAATTTTTTTATTATATTCCGAAATGAAAAGTATAATTATAGCAATTGACGGCCCTGCCGGTTCAGGGAAATCTACAACGGCTAAAATAGTTGCTGAAAAACTCGGCTATGTTTATATTGACACAGGGGCTATGTATCGTGCAGTAACGCTTGCCTGGCTTAGGCAGAATGATTTGTTGGAAGAGAATTTGATATGCAGTATGCTTACAGGTATAAATATAAAACTTAAAACTTCTGAAAACGGTCAGAAAACATTTTTGAATAACGAAGATGTCAGTGAAGAAATCCGCAAACCCGGGGTTACTAAATTTGTCAGTCCCATCAGTGCAATTGGCTGTGTCCGTGAGAAGCTTGTGGAAATGCAAAGAAAGCTGGGGGAAAACGGGGGAGTTGTCATGGATGGCAGGGATATCGGGACGGTTGTCTTTCCAAATGCGGAACTGAAAATTTTTCTTGTAGCTTCTGTCGAGGCAAGAGCCAAAAGAAGATACCTTGAACTTTATTCGAAAGGATTCCTGGAGTCCGAAGAAAATATTAAAATTCAAATAATAGAACGCGATAAATTTGACAGTTCAAGGAAAATTAGCCCTCTGATGAAAGCACATAATGCGGTCGAAGTTGATACTTCAAGCCTGACAATAGCCGAACAAACCAATAGGGTTCTTAATCTTGCACTTGAAATAATAAATTTGCAATAAATTTATTTCATTGTTTTTCGTCATAATTACTATAAGACTTTGTTTTTTTTCAAATATTTGCGTAATTTTAGACGTAACTAAATTTATTATTAATTATACTTTGATTTTTTCTCCGAAAAAATGATAATAACGATTGATGATTCAGCTGGCTTTTGCTGGGGAGTTGTAAAGACAATTGATAAAGTTGAAGAAGTATTGAACAGCTCGCCGGATGAACAGGTTTATGTTCTTGGTGATATAATTCATAATCCACGGGAAATAGACCGTCTCAAAGCAAAAGGATTAAAAACTATTACTCATTCAAACCTGCGGAATCTATCGGAAAAACCTGCCAAAGTTATTATCAGAGCTCATGGTGAACCGCCTTCGACATATAAGATGGCGGAGGACATGAAGCTTAATATTATTGATGCTACCTGTCCGCTTGTTCAGGCACTTCAAAACAGAATTCGTAAAGCTTATGAAGAAGGAAGCCAGATTGTTATTTTCGGAAAAAAAGACCATGCCGAAGTTATTGGTTTGAGGGGGGTGTGTAACGATGATTGTATTGTCATCAAATCTGTTGATGAGGCAATTGAAAATGTAGATTTCAGCCGTAAGACAATTTTATTTTCACAAACCACAATGGAAAAATCAGCATTCTTTGAAATTAAAAATGTTCTTGAAAACAGAGTGAAGGATTTTACGGACGGGGGAGATACAAAGGATTTATTTATCACAAAAAATACTCTGTGCAAATATGTTTATGGCAGAGAAGATAAACTGATGGAATTTGCTGCTAACAATAATGTCGTGCTTTTTGTTGCCGGAAGGAATTCCTCGAATGGCAAAAGCCTTTTTCATATTTGTCGGCAGGTTAATTCAAAAACTTACTTCATCGAGGACATAAGTGAAATTGACTACTCCTGGCTTTATGGTGCAGAAAAACTTGGGATTACCGGTGCAACAAGCACTCCTCAATGGTATATGGAATCTGTTAAAGATGTGCTTGAAAAAAAGTACAACATGATAGCTGCAAAAATTTAGTCTTCTTTACCTGTTTTCTTAAATTTTCATTTCTTTATTTTTTTTATATTTTTTCCGATAAATATCAGGAAAAAATTTTTATAATTCCTTTTTCTCTGTAATTATTGCCGGTTCAATTTCACTGGAAGCAAGATAGACATTATGCTCGATAAATGTAGACAGCGTCATACAAAAAATACAGACTTGCTGAGGAGAAGGGAATTTTATAAAATTAAATATTAATAAATAATTATGTAGTATAAACTATGACATAAAAATCATTTTTTATACTATTGCCCAACCCCCCAGTTTTTTTTAAATTAAGCTCTATTTGATGATAATAACTTTCTTATAAATTCAATTAATATAATTTTTTTTCAATTCAGAGGATGTTATTATGAAAAGAAAAGCTCCTATTTTGTTGTTGATTATATGTTCATTTTTCTTAAATTTTAATTTTATATTTAGCAATGTAGCTCCTCCGTATCGAGGTGATGGAAAACAGTGTTCTCCTCCATGTTGTAAAAAAATCTTTGTCACAAATCAAGAATCGATAATATTATATTATTGTACATTGGATTACCCAAGGTGTATGGCTTATTGTATTGTTTGTTGTGGTATTGAAACATCACCTGGGCAATGGATATATGATCATAGAACATGTGGTCATTATAGATGTACATGGGAAGGTGTATGTGTAGTTAAGGATTTTCCAGTTAGCAGTAGTATTTGCGATGGATTTGGATACAATCAAAATATATTATGTTTTGAATTATGTAGTAATATAAATATCTGTGATCAAACAACTTTTTCTGAATGTCATCCACCAGGAGTTTATGATCCTATGAATTGTTCATTTATAACAGTATTTGATGAATATTGCATACCTTGTCCTGATTCCTATTAAGTTAATTTAAAATTATGGTGATAAAATGTTGAAATTATTAAAAGTATTAATTCAAATAATAATATTTATTTATTTAAGTATAAACCTACTAGCTCAATGTGATTCAAGTAAAGCAATTTTTCCTATTACTCTCGAAAACGCAAAATATCTCCGTTACATGTACTATCAGAATAATTTTGATTCTGCTGAAGTAAATTATATTCTTGGGGAATTCAGACTTAAAAATGGAAGTTCTGTGACGAGGATTAATGTTGCAAGGAAAATGGCACATGAATTTATTTATATTCAGGGAGATTCTATTCACCAGGGTGAGGATTCTGTCTTGATAAATTATGGAGTTTCTGAAACATTTACTTACCCGCAAAACAGTCAATTAGAATTCTATCGGGAATTAACATCATCAGCTCCATGTAGTTACCCTCTCAATAATGATACTACCAAATGGCTGGGTGGTTCAGGTGATTGGAAAGACGGATTTTGGGCTATTGGTATGGGAAGGATATTGGATAATTCTCAATTTGTCTTGCAATTAGTCAGAAAATCTGATAACTTAGTAGTAGCTATCCTCGATTCTGTGGGTGTGGCACCAAATCCAAATTCTGTATTAGCTCAAAGGTATGGTACTGAGCCCGATACAAACAACCATATTATGAATTTGCCGGATAGTTTTGCCGGAAGACAGGTTTACTTAAGAGTTTCTCCAAGGAGAACAGGTACAACTGCTTATGGTATGAATTTTAAAGTTATATCAACTTGTATAAACTATTCACTATTATACGACTATAAATATATAACACGTAACAATTGTACGGAATCACAAATCAATTATTTTTCTTCCGAATTTTTTAGTCAGTTAATCAATTATTGTGATAGTGTAAAAAATGCAACAGGTTTTTTGCCTGGTTATATATCGGTATATAATAAATGTTTAACTAAAGAGCAGGATTCAATATTTAATTATACTTATTTTGAACAAATAGTAAGACCATCAGGGGATACTATATACGTTGAAAAAAGCAACGACTCATTATTTAGAGAAAGAAGATTGTATATTAATGATACCGAACTCAAAAACAGGATAAATGAAAATTTAGTAAAAATAATTTCCTTATATCCGAATCCTGTTACAAAAGGTAAGCTGAATATCTCATTGGACTGCAAAAATGAGTTAAATGCAGGATTTGAAGTTTTCACATTAGATGGTAAATATATAGGTAAATACTGGAATGGAAGATTAACACCAGGGCTTTCAAATTATATGATAAATGTTTCAGATATATCTGGCGGCACGTATTTTTTGGCAATAATAAATGATAACAACGAAGTAATCGGATTGAGCAAGTTAATCATGGTAAATACAAAATAATTTTTCAGTTTCTGCCTGTTGAAGATATAAAAGATTTTGAAATAGGCAGAATTTTTTTTCTTTGTATTATTATTATAAATAAGGCGATAATTACGTATAGAACAGATAAGATAATTCTGACATTTGTACCAACAAACAAGAATTGAATTAAAAACAGAGATAAAAGTATTATCGAATCCCTGAGGCTGAGCTTCAGGTTCATAATAAAAGCAAAACCGAGAATTGACTGTGCGGCAGTCAGAACAAATTCCTCATTCTGGCGGATGTCGAGCGGCAGGGACAATCCTCCTCCTCCAATCATATAAGCTACGGGCAGGCTGCCGACAAGTAGCGTCCATTGATTTATTTTTGACGAAAGTAAAGTCCCCATCGCCTGGCTGCTCTTGTTCCTGTATGCATAAATAACAGCCACAATTAATTCAGGTGCTTCAGTAGCAGAGGGTGCTATCCACTGGACAAGAAGAAATTCGTTGATTTTAAAAATCCTTCCCATCTCGAGCAAAGAATCCGCAAAAGGCTGTGCAGACATATAAACTAATCCTCCTGCAATTAAAAACATAGAATTTACAGTAATGAACCTTTGGATTTTTGTCAGCGATTTCAAGCCGGCAGGCACACCAATTAAATCAGGGTCCTTCTGCTCCTGGGATGAAACTTTAAACATATAAAGGAAGAACAGGAAAATCAAAACGAAAGAATCGAACAATGCAATTTTCTTTAAGAATGGAATTATTAAGGAATAAATACAGGCAATGCCAAGAAAAGCAAGCTCTACTTTAGCTTTTGGTTCAAGTATAACCTGTGAAACTTTTTGTTTTTTTAATCTCCGGGCAAGTACAAAAGTAAATACTACAACAGGCCAACCGATACCGATAAGAAGGCGGTTGCTTCCTGTCATGTTTGCAGCGGCATAATGTGTAAATTCAGGCTTACTGCCGGCTGTGAAGGCAAAGTACAGGTCGACGGCATATTCGGGTAAGACTGCAATTAATGCAAGTATGGCAACGGCAAAACTTGCGGATATATCTATCTGTGCGGCCTCAGCCGCCCAAGAAAGCATGACGGCGGCAACGACAATTCCGGCACCAAATACGATTGTCATTATTATCGGGTCAGGATGTATGCTAAGAATTCTGAATAAAACGGTCGGGAACGCAAAGCTAATCGCTATTAAAATTCTTGTGAATGATTTCTTTATCATTAGTATAATTTTTTTTTAGTAAACGAAATCACAAAATTAATGATTTATAATTCAGTTTGATTTGCATAACTGATGGAAGAAAAATTATTTGCCACCTGCACGCTTAATATGTACAGGTGGCTTTAGATTTTACTTATCACACATAAAATAGTATTGTAATTCAAATTTATCGGAAATATTTGGAAAAATCTCCATATCAACCAGAGGTCTTCCGATTTTTGCTTTATCAAGAAGAAGCATTGAATAACTCATATAATGGAAAAGCCGCTGTAATGGTTCAGTTGAATCAATTTTCTTTGTATAAATTATTGTCATCAGCTTGCCTTCTTTCAGAGGATGTGCCGTATTAAGAAGCATCATGTCCTCATTAGCCGAATACTTTTTATTATCAATGATAATTGCTGAATCTTTTACTGATATATTTTCCGGGTATAGCTTCTTCAAATGCTTGAAAAAAGGATTTGATTTCGTGTCGCCAATAACAATGATATTGCTGTCAGACCAGTCTTTTTCTACCAGTTCATTTGCGGCTTTGAAATTGATATTATAACCGCTTTCTTTTATCATGTCGGCAAATTTTTCCAGAATTTTATATTCTTCCGATTTGTTTGATGGTAGAATAAGCAATGGTTTTTCTTCAAGAATTCTTCCGAAGCTATAAGGAATTTCCCATTTATTTAAATGGCGTAACACCTGGTAATCAGGGTCAACTAAAATTGATTTAACAGTAAATCCGGGTTTAACGGCAAAACTATTTGATTTACTCGTGAGAGTAAAATTATGCCACTGCTCCCCGGCAACAGTATTAATTTTAACAGGAACAGATTCATAAAAATCCATATCCTGGTTGATTTCAAACTTGAGTGAATCATTCACCATTCGGACATTTTCCAGTCTCAGTGTAGGTATAGCCGGATTGTACAGCCATTGATTCATTATTTTGCTGATTGGTATATTCTGACTGTCCTTTTTTACTTCTTCTTCGAAAACAGTGCTCAATCCATACCAAAAAGCTTTTCTTCCCTTATACTTTTTGGCAAATTTCTGAAGGGCTTCGAAAAATCCTTTTTCACCGAGAAGTTTATATATTTCGTAAAAAACGAATCCGCCTTTCTGATAACCTATCGTGGCATCGTTATTATCCTTTTGATACTTAAACTTAATCAAAGGATAGTTGCTTTTATTCGGTAATGATTCAAGTGATAAGAGAGCCTTCTTTCTCCAGTCAAGGGCTTTGTCTTTTTTATCGGTCAATACATAATAATAATAATTGGCGCAAAATGTTGTTAATGCCTCGCACCAGTTGCCGAGTTCGTCGTTAACGTAAACGCTGTTGCCCCACCAATTGTGTACAAATTCATGAGCAAGCGAGCCTGGTGAGAGCACAACCCATGGCAAAGCCATCAGCCTGTTTGATAATAGAGTGTAGCCGGGCATTCCGAAACCGCTGGCAAAAAAGTTTTCGACTATGCTGAAACTGCTGAACGGATATGGACCGAGCAATTTGGTATATAGCTTAAAGTATTCGATAGAAGCTTTAAGATAAGCATCTCCTGCAGGGCTGGGCTTAAATGTATACAGAGAAAATTTCTTGCCGTCATAAGAAGTGTCCTTTTCGATATATCTTCCGCCAACCAATATCATGTCATCGAGAGGTAGTTCGGATTTGTATTGATAAATATGTTCTCCTGAATTTTCAGGATTAGCGGTAAGGGTAAATGTCCCGCTTGTAACAATTGTAAATTCTTTCGGTATTGTGATACTGATATTAAAATTTGCAACATCATTATCTGTTTTTGGACAGTAACTTCCTCCCGGAAGGTATATACCTTTATCATCGTCTCCTGAAATTATACCCGGAGTATTAGAGTGTCTTTGATTTAAAAGTATAATATCGGGAGAATGATTAACAATGCCATCATATTTAAATTCGATGGATGTTAATTCTTTTTCTTTTGCAAGAATTGTAATTTCATTGTAAAGCGAATCATCAATAATCGGATTTACATTGTAAACCAGGGGGCCGTCAGGGGATGAAATATTCTGTATTTTTAAATCTTTAAGCATTCTAACACTGCACCTCTTGGCAATCGGATTGTAGAAACTAATTTTATCTGTACCTTCAAGATAATGCTGGTTGGGTTTCAGGTTAATACTAATATCATGATTAACTATATAATTTTCCGCTATATGACCTCCCATCATGGATTGAGTAATATCAAAATCCTGTGGTTTTTGGTCCATAACAATTAAAAAATTTGTTTTCCCGGAATAAGATTTATCATAGTCCAGTGCTTTTCCTGAATCTGCATATATTGGAGTAATAATTGCAATTTTCAACTTTTTATCGAGGTCGCCGAGTTTTTCGACAGTGCCGAGATAATCGTTGGAATGAAAATCTCCGTTGAAATGGACAATTTTATAACCATCATCCTTCTTCCATTGATTTAATATACTCTCAGCCATGGTCTCATCTTTCAGGCACTGGGCACCATAATACAAATAAAGTGTGTTTCCCTCATTTGGGGATATAATGGCATTCGTATCAACACCGAAGCCCTGAAGCATAGTTTTATTGAAATTAATTTCATATTGGTCATTTTTCAGAG
>DAHXMP010000155.1 GCA_027371665.1 Bacteroidota bacterium
CTGTAACAGCCTTTTCAATTCCTTGAACCAAAGCCTCCTGTGTAACTGCCATTAATCTCACCTTCTCCTCGCTTACTTTTCCCACAGGATAAGTTACAGCACTGTCGCCAAAATATCCTTCTAATTCGGCGCCGCAGTCCAAAGAAACTATCTGACCTTCTTCGAGCATTCTCTTCCCGGGTATGCCGTGGACAACTTCATCATCAATTGAAATACACAAAGTATTTGGAAATTTTCTTCCGTCAACCATATATCCCTTGAAAGCCGGTTTTGCACCTTTCGAGAGGATATAATCCTCTGCTACCTTATCTATTTCAATTGTTTCAATACCTGCTTTAATATACTTTTCGAGCAATGAGAGAGTATCTGCAACTATCCTGCAAGCCTTTTCAATTTTACTGATTTCGCTTTCGGTCTTTACATAAGTCGTATTAAAACTTGAACTCATGATTAAAATCCGCCCTGACCGACTCTCCCTTTCATCTTCCCACTCTTCATGAATCCGTCATAATGACGCATCAGAAGATAAGACTCAATCTGCTGTAAAGTATCGAGTGCCACGCCAATTACAATCAGCAGGCTTGTACCTCCAAAGAACGATGCAAAGGCACTCGTAACTGAAAATATATTATTAACAAATGTCGGTAATATCGCTATTATCGCCAAAAAAATGGAACCCGGCAATGTTATCTTCGTTAATATATTATCTATATACTCTGAGGTAGGATTTCCCGGTCTAATTCCCGGTATAAACCCACCCTGTTTTTTCATGTTATCTGCTATATCTTTTGGATTAAAAACAATAGCAGTGTAAAAATATGTAAAAAATACTATCATCAATCCGTAAATTGAAGCATATACGAAAGACCTGTCACTGAACATCCTCGCAACAACTGCAATTGTTTCATTATTCGGGAAAAAGCTCAAAATAGTATTTGGTACAAACATAAGAGATTGAGCAAATATAATAGGCATAACACCAGCTGTGTTTACTCTTAATGGTATGTATTGTGTCGTCCCGCCGAACACTTTCCTTCCGACCTGTCTTCTCGCATATTGAACCGGAATCCTTCTCGCACCCATCGTTACTACGACAACTCCCGCTATTATCGCAACAAGAATAACAAGAATAATTAATTCGACAATCCAGTTCCTTTGTCCCACTTCAATTAATTTATATTCCTGCAAGATGGCGGCTGGAAGCCTTGCAATTATTCCGATAAAAATAATTAGCGATATACCGTTGCCTATACCTCTGTCCGTAATTTGTTCGCCAAGCCACATAAGGAATATTGTTCCTGCAGTCAGTAAAATTACTGTAGATATTGTAAACAATAAAGCCGGAACCGGTACGAGAGGTGCACCTTGCGAGGGTGTATTCAATAATTTAACACTGACTCCCCATCCTTGCATCGCAGAAATAAACACAGTCAATATTCTTGTCCATTGTGTAATTTTCCTTCTGCCTTCTTCCCCCTCTTTTTGCAGTTTCTGTAATTCCGGAATAACGACTCCACCTAGCTGTAGAATAATAGAAGCAGTAATATATGGCATTATTCCGAGTGCAAAAAATTGCAGCATGAGAAAAAGCACCACCCACGAATAAATCAAACAATCCAAATAATGTATTTGAATCGCCGCCCATAGATGTTCTTAAAACAGCGATATCAACTCCGGGCAGGGTAATATGCGCACCTGCTCTAACAACGATAAGTATAAGCAAAGTAGTCAATAGTCTTTTTCTAAGCTCTTCAATTTTGAAGATGTTTTGAACCGTTTGAATTACATTACTCATGGATTGTTACCTTCCCTCCGGCTGTTTCGATTTTTTGTTTCGCATATGCAGAAAAGCTATGTGCTTCTGCCTCTATTGAACTCTTTATCTCTCCATTACCTAGTATCTTCAGGGGAAGATTCTTTTTACTGATTATTCCTGCCTTGTAAAGAATATCAAAATTGACTTTATTGTCATCAAGCTTCTTTTTATCTATCAATTCCTGAATTTGTCCTAAATTTACAACCTGGTATTCAATCCTGTTACGGTTATAAAATCCGAACTTCGGCAGCCTCCTGTTTAAAGGCATCTGGCCGCCTTCGAACCAGATATGAACCTTCGCTCCCGAACGCGACTGCTGTCCGTTATGGCCTTTGGTTGATGTACCGCCAAATCCCGAACCTTGTCCTCTACCGACTCTTTTCTTCTTATGCCTGGCACCTTCAGCGAATTTGAGATTTCCTATGTGTTTCATTTTATCAATATCTTTATATTATTCAGTAACTTCTTCATATTTTACAAGATGTTTAACAATTTCAATCATACCTCGAGTCTGT
>DAHXMP010000173.1 GCA_027371665.1 Bacteroidota bacterium
AAGCAAGCCCCCCCGGCGACTCCCGATAATAACAGGAACGGAAACATTGGAAAACCCGGCATAAAAGCAAACAGAATCATTGCAAACGAAGCAACTGCAAGAGCCCTCGGCTTTTTGCCGAACTGCCTGCCGAGCTCAACATCGAGTTTTTCAGCAGAAGCTGAACGGGTAACAACCAAACCACCTGACACTGAAATAAGAAGTGAAGGTATCTGTGATACCAACCCTTCACCAATCGTGAGTATTGTATAAGTTGAAAGAGCGGCAGTAATGTCCATGCCACGTTGGGCAACACCTATTGCAAATCCGCCTATGATATTAATAGCAACGATAACTATGCTTGCTATGGCATCGCCTCGTATAAACTTTGCGGCACCGTCCATGGCTCCGTAAAAGTCCGATTCTTTTGTCAGCGACTGCCTCCTGTTACGTGCCTCGATTTCATCAATATAGCCTGCATTCAAATCTGCGTCAATACTCATCTGCTTCCCGGGCAGGGCATCCAGTGTGAACCTTGCCGCAACCTCAGCGATACGCGTCGAACCTTTAATAACAACAATAAAGTTAATTGCCAAAAGAATCAAAAATATTATGATACCAACTATGTAGTTTCCACCGATAACAAATGTTCCAAATGCCTGGATGATTCTGCCTGCTTCAGCCTGACCCAGTATCAGCCTCGTAGCAGCCACATTCAGCCCGAGCCGGAACAGGGTCGTAATCAGCAGGATTGTCGGAAACGAAGCGAAATCGAGTGGCCTGATTAGATATATTGCGACTAATAAAATGAGTACGGAAATCGAAATATTTGTAGCGATTAAAAGGTCTAGCATGAAAGTCGGCAAAGGCACAATCAGAAGTGCTATTACTAGAAGAACACCAACCGCAAGCAACAGGTCGGGACTCTTTTTCAGGAAGGGGAGAGTCCTTGTCCGGAAATTCGTCATAGCTGCCGACGGTGGAGCTAAAAGTTGCGTATTTTTAGCCATCTGGTTATTTAATTGTTTAAATTTCTAATTCTGCCCGGGCTTTTGCCCCGAGATTATTATTTTAATATTATACTTTTATTTCTTGTAATATTTAATACTTACAGAAATTCCTGTAAATATGAAGAACAAATTTCAGATTAATATTACAAAGAGTTTGCCAGAATTGACATGAGAATAGTATTAGAATAGAACTAATTTTTGTTTCTTATTATTAATTGAATCAATAAATTTTATTGATTCGATAGCATTTGATGATATAAAAAGGAAATTTTTCTCTGTGTTATGATGGTATAATTATCTGTATTGTCAATTACTTTTTTCTTTAATGCCGAACCTTTTAGATAACTGTAAATTAAATCATTATCAAGAATTATTTTTTCACCCAAGGCGTTTTAAAATTGCCCGTTAGATTTTTCGAGTTCAAGCACTTTTGCACAATCATGTTTTATCCCGGAACGCCATTCAAAAGGAGATTTACCGTCAAATTTTTGATAATTTTTATATTTATCTATATTTGAAACAAAATTATGTTTGTACCATCCTAAATGAAAAGATTTTGAATTATCGTACAAACTTGATTCTTCGATAAACAATTCCGTTTTCTTATTAAATTCACAAATTAAAACACAAGCATCAACTGATACGTTGAACTCTTTCTGTGAATCAATTTTCAATTTTTTGATGTTTGATATTTTGTAATTGTTTTTGAATTGGTCATATAAAATGTTTTTAACAACTGAATTTTTTACAATAAATGATAAGATTGCATTTTTATTTTGAAAATATGTAATTATCATTAATGTAATGTATTCTGAAATATCGAAATTCCCTTTTCCTGTAATAGACTCTATTCCCCTATGATTTTTGAAATTTGATTTTGCCGGCAGATTTTTTGAATTTAAAATACTTAAAGTCGTATTCGTTACCCACGGTGGATTACCAACAATTAAGACATTGTCATTATTGCTTATTTCCAGATTATCAAAATTGAAATCAAAAATATTTAAATTGAAAATTTTAATTTTTGAGCCTTTTTTTATATTTCCTTTCTCAATAGCTGAAATTATTCTCAACTTTGAAATTAACGCATAATTTTCGTTTATTTCGATACCATAAACAACTTTGACAGTTGTGAAGTGTCTTAGAGCAGA
>DAHXMP010000174.1 GCA_027371665.1 Bacteroidota bacterium
AAGAGTAATTGCCCATCTGGTAGCAGCAAAGGACGGTAATAAATATACATTTAATCTTGCAACGGAAACCGACAGCTTGGGCAATTATTCGTTTTCAAACCTGATACCAGGTTCATATATTATATTATCAATACCTTTCAACAGGGATTATGTTCCGGGTTATTATGTTTTCAATGACTTTGTTACATTGAAATGGAGGAACGCAACAAAAGTTGATATTGGCGATGAATTGTTATTGGATACAATAGTCATTAAACACAAGACAAGGCATGGATTACTCGGAATCGCACATGTTAACGGAACAATAACAGAGGATAAGGGTGTAATAGGCAAGTCAGGTGACCACAGCCTGAAGACAGGTACTCCTTTAGCAGGTGCTTTTGTTTATGTCGTGGATGCAAACGGTGAAATCGTTGATTATATATTCACCGATGACCTTGGGAATTATGAATTGACTGATGTTGGAGCAGGTATTTATACACTTGTGGCAGATAAAATAGGTTATATTGGTTTTGAACAAACCATAACCACGGATTATGATAAGAATATAAATCTGAACGAGAGTTTCAGCTTAATGCAGCAGCCTACTGCTGTTAAGGAGGATATTGTAATAGCAGCCAACACAGAGGTTTACCCATCACCGATTGAAAACAGTGCGACGTTAATCTTTGATGGAATTGAAGGAAACTCAAATATAATCGTATATAATTTACAGGGTGAACAAGTGGCTGGATACAATTTTCAGGCAGTAAACGGTGAAAATCAATTTAATCTGAATTTCAGTGATTTATCTTCAGGAGCTTATTTTGTTAGAGTTATAAACGGTAAAAACGTATCAACAGTAACAGTAAGGGTAATAAGATAAATTAATAGCAAAGCATGTGAGAAGAAAAGCCGGAGCAAAAAGAATTATGTTCTGGCTTTTTTTTATTTATTCAGGGCGAGGGACGGGGCTCGAACCCGCGACAACCAGAGCCACAATCTGGGACTCTACCAACTGAGCTACCCCCGCCATATTGACATTTACAAAATTAAGGCTTTTTTGTTACCTTAACAAATTAATCAATCTTTCAAGAATTTTTTGTTGATTAAAGAAAATTTTTTAGCATGAGCTAAATTTTTGAAAAATAAGGTATATTCCTCTGAACCAAGTCATTGATAAAATAATAGTTATTTGACTTTTAACTAATATTTATTACATTTGAGATTGTTAATTGTAAGCATAAAAATAAATTAGTATTTGTTAATCCAGAATCCTTTGGATATTTTTATGCTTAGAAAAAAGGGTATTAGGATATATTTATCAATCCAAAAAATCATTTTTTGATTGATAAGCAAGTTCTGTTATTAATTGTTAAATTATTTTTGATGGTTGCCTGGTGAAGAAATCGGTATTAGATTATACGTTAAAAATAAGATTACCTGTTACCGTTTTTGTTATTGTTGTTTCATTTGTTTTAACGTTTTATGTTTCGAAGACTGAAAGGGACAGCATTGGATATGCCCCGGAGCAGCCTATAAAATTTTCGCATAAGCTTCATGCAGGAACGATGAAGATTGACTGCAAGTATTGTCATATCGGTGTGGAGAAGTCAAGATTTGCAACGATACCCACAACCTCGATCTGCATGAACTGCCATTCAATAGCCAAAAAAGACAAGCCTGAAATAATTAAGCTGACTAATTTTTACCTGAGCGGGAAAGCTATTCCCTGGAAAAGAGTACACAAGCTGCCGGACTATGTTTATTTTAATCACAGCGTTCACGTAAGCATGGGAATTGATTGTTCGCACTGTCATGGAGAAGTTGCAAGAATGGATGTCGTCAGCCAGGTTCATTCGTTTACTATGGGAGCCTGTCTCAGTTGCCACAGGAATGTACACAAATTCGTTCCCGAGCTTGGAAATAAAATAAAGAAGGGGCCTGAAAACTGCAATGCGTGTCACAGATGAAAGAATAAGAGGATAAGATATGACAAAGATAACAGATATATATAAGGAAAGCGAATCGTCAATTAAGTCGAGGAGGCGGTTTTTAACTGCCGCCGGCGTCGGTTCACTGGGGGTTTTCCTGGCATCATTCATAAAGTTGAAAAAAACAGCAAAATACCTGAAAAAAGATTCAAAGCCACTGAAAGCCGGTATTCATCCATCTGCAATTAAAAGAAAGAAGAAGGATTAGCAAATATGGATGACAAAAAGAATAATAAATTTTACTGGCGGAACCTCAGTGATTTGAACGATGAGCCTTCATTTATCAAAGCTAATGAGAATGAATTTCCTGGAGGAGAAACAGTACCATCGGGCCCCAAAAAGCTGAAGGGGATATCGAGAAGGATGTTTCTTGCTTTGACCGGAGCTTCGGCTGCATTTGCCGCTACCGCATGTACGAATTACAGGGACAAGGGTGAAATAATTCAGTATAACAAGAAACCCGACGGAATGAGTTATTATGGCAATTTCCTTATTCGAACCTGAGGCAGACGATAAAGCAGGCATAATTTGTTTATCAACTTGTTCCCAGTTTGCCTCCGTGAATTTTCCGTTATTCATAACTAAGGGGCTTTTAAGCCTTTCGGGGTCATAAAGATTCAGGATATTTGCCTGTCCTGCGGCACATATTTTTCCTTTATTAATAGGATGTTCCGGATTGCCGTCAATCTTAATGGGCCTTCCCTCTCTCGTCTTGATTAAAATCCCGCAGGCA
>DAHXMP010000184.1 GCA_027371665.1 Bacteroidota bacterium
TAATTTCTTTTGATGTCATTATATATAATTCCAAATTTTGTATTTTATACGAATGTTTTGAAGTAAAGAAACTTTTTTCCAATCGGTATTTGACTTCCTTCAAAATGAAAATTTGTTATTATTAAACCTCAAACAACAAAAAATAATTTCATTAAATTATTAAAAAAAGAAGACGAATAACATCTTCTTTTAATCACAAAGTAAAGTTTTCCGAACTTGAATTTATTTCGAAATTTCAATAAAAACCAACTGCCTTGTTATGCCGCTGAGAAACCGTCATTAGATATAATCGAACTTTGCAGTGAAATGCCTCAAAAACGGAACTTCCCAGACAATCTTCATTCCCCTAAGTTTGTTGCGGCTTTTAAAAACTTCAATAATTGCTTCGGCGGTATAATTGATATGACTTTCCGTATAAACGCGTCGTGGAATAGCACACCTTACCAATTCCATAGGAGGAGCAATGTGTTTCCCGTTTTTATCCTTTCTTCCGAACATGACTGAACCTATTTCTACAACTCTTATACCTCCGGTAACGTAAATCTCACAGGTTATGCTTTGCCCCGGGAAATATTCAGGCAATATATGTGGGGCAAACCGCTTTGCATCGAGATAAACGGCATGGCCTCCTGTGGGAACAAGAATCGGAACACCGGCTTCGATTAATTTATCGCCCAGGTATTTGACCTGTTCAACTCTGTACCTTAGGTAGTTTTCATCGAAAACCTCTTCAAAACCTACTGCAAGGGCTTCTAAGTCGCGTCTTGCCAATCCGCCATAAGTAGTAAAACCTTCAGTGATGATAAGAAGTTCTTTAGCTTTATTAGAAATTTTTTCATCATTAGTCCCGATAAATCCGCCTGTATTTGATAATCCGTCTTTTTTGGCACTCATCAAACAACCGTCAGCATAAGAAAACATTTCAACAGCAATTTCTTTCACGGATTTCTTTTCATAGCCTTTTTCCCTGAGTTTGATGAAATATGCATTCTCTGCAAATCTGCAGCAATCTAAGTATAAAGGAATTCCATACTTTTTCAGAAGGGATTTTGTATCCCTAATATTCTTCATTGATACCGGCTGTCCACCGCCGCTGTTATTAGTAACAGTCAACATGCAAAGAGGAATATTTTCTTTACCTGTCTTTTTGATAAAAGCCTCCAGAGCTTCAATGTCCATATTTCCTTTGAAATCATCAACAACTTCAGGCATAATGCCGATTTTTGTCGGAAAATCCATTGCTTTAGCGCCTGAATATTCAACATTGCTTCTTGTTGTATCAAAGTGTGTATTACTGGGAATTGCCTTTCCTTTACCGCCAATTATAGTAAATAAAATTCTCTCTGCTGCTCTTCCCTGGTGGGTAGGAATAATAAATTTATAATTTGTGAAACCTTTTACAGCGTTTTCAAATTTATAATAGCTTTTAGACCCTGCATAAGCTTCATCCCCTTCCATAATACGTCCCCACTGGCTTGCGCTCATTGCCGTAGTTCCGCTGTCTGTGAGCAGGTCAATCGTAACATTTTCAGATTTCAAATAAAAAGTATTATAAAAAGCTTCTTTTATTAATTTCTTTCTTTGCCCTACTGTAGTAATCGGTATAGGTTCAATTGATTTAATTTTAATAGGTTCAATGACTGTTTTCATTGGCAATAATAACATTAATAATGTTTGTAATAATTAGCATATAAATAATTTTACAATTTAAGAAAAAACAGCTAAAATTCACATATTTAACCAGATTTTCGATGAACAACAATTTTTTTTGTAACTGTTGCTTCCCTGATTTATTAAAAATAATTCATTTTAATCTTGAAATTTCAGCATAAAATCCTTAAATTTGTAGTCTTGTTTTTGGTGCCTTGGCCGAGTGGTTAGGCAGAGGTCTGCAAAACCTCCTACGTTGGTTCGATTCCGACAGGCACCTCATTTTTATTTTTATTTGTAACTTTAAATTAAAATATATGGCAGGAACAACATCAGATTTAAGACCCGGTGCAGTAATTATCTACAATGGGGAATTGCATACAATACTCGAATCAGAGCACAGAACACCAGGTAATCTCAGGGCTTTTTACCAGGTTAAAATGAGAAACATGAAAACCGGGAAACAGCTTGAAAACCGCTTTCGTTCAGGCGAATCAATAGAATTTGCAAGAGTTGAAAGAAAGAATTATGAATACCTCTATAATGACGGAGCTACGCTGGTTTTTATGGATAAGGACTCATATGAACAAATACATGTAGAACCCGATAAAATTGGGGATTCGCTGCAATTTCTAAAAGAAAATCAGGAAGCACAACTTGTATTTTTTGATAATTCGGTTATCGGTGCGGAATTACCTCCTCATGTTAATCTTGTTATAACACATACTGAACCGGGGATAAAAGGCGACACGGCAACCAATGTTTTGAAACCGGCAACTCTCGAAACAGGAGCTACTGTCCAAGTTCCACTCTTCATTAATGAAGGAGATACAATTCGAGTTGATTCGAAAACCGGCACTTACGTCGAAAGAGTTAAAGATTAGGCATCGTTTCAGAACAAAAATTTCAAAAGTCATTCTCAACAAACTAAAGGGCTTTACATGGATTTAAAT
>DAHXMP010000215.1 GCA_027371665.1 Bacteroidota bacterium
AAGCAATATTTTTTTAACCATAAAAAATATCAATTATTTATAATCACAGCTTTTTCACATGTTGCCATTTTAATAAAAAAAACTGTAATATGAAGTAATTTATATTGTTCGCTAAAGCAGGAAATTAAATCCTGAAAATCATTTTATAAATTGTCATTAGATATTAAAAATTAATAATTATCAATCTGTGCTCTCTGTAATTTTCCGGAATAATCAATATATACGGTTTTCCATTCCGTAAAAATATCGAATACAGTCCAGCCGCCTTCACGATGTCCGTTGCCCGTGCCTTTAACGCCGCCAAATGGCATGTGAGCTTCAGCCCCGATTGTCGGGCTGTTAATGTATGTTATTCCTGCTTCGATGTCTCTCATAGCTATACATGACTCTATTACGTCGTTTGTATAAATTGAAGAAGATAATCCGAAATTAACACTGTTAGCAAGCTCGATACCATGTTCGAAAGAATCGGCTTTTGAAACGGCAAGAACAGGACCGAATATTTCTTCCCGGAAGATTGTCATCTCTTTTGTTATATCTGCAATAATAGTTGGCTTGTAAAATGAACCTTTAGCCAAATCACCTTCGTTAGCTCTTTCACCTCCAATAACGAGCCTGCCTCCCTCTTTGATGGCGATTTTTACATAATTATCAATGCTTTTTAATGCTTCTTCATGGATAACGGGACCGATCTGTGTGTCTTCTTTCAAGCCGTCCCCGAGCTTAAGCTTGCTTGCTTTTTCTGACAGCATGTTAATAAAATTATCGTAAATGTCTTTATGGATTATGAGCCTTGAAGTTGCCGTACATCTTTGTCCTGTTGTACCGAAAGCTCCCCATAAAACTCCTTCGATTGCCATATCGAGGTCGGCACTCGGCATAACGACCTGGGGGTTTTTGCCGCCCATTTCGAGAGAGCATTTTTTATTAGTTCTTCCACATATTTCCCCGATTTTAAACCCAATATCCGTCGAGCCGGTAAAACCAATCAGGTCAATACCGGGATGTTCAACGAGCATGTTACCCATACTTCCCTTACCGAGAAGAACATTAAACACGCCGGGAGGAATACCCGCCTCCTCCAGTATTTCAGCGAATACAACGCCGGAATGAGGAGCTTCCTTAGAAGGTTTATAAATAACCGTGTTACCGGCGGCTATTGCCGGAAGTATTTTCCATGATGGTACAGCAACGGGAAAGTTCCATGCCGTAATTATACCGCATACTCCTATGGGTAGTCTGAAAGACAAATTTAATTTATTCGGCATTTCGCTCGGTGCTGTTTTACCGAACAGCCTTCGTGTCTCAGATGCGGCATAATAAGCGGTATCAATAGCTTCCTGTACGTCGCCTTCGGTCTCGAATGTAGGCTTACCCATTTCGCGAGTCATAATGCGTCCGAGTTCTTTTTTCCTGCGATTGAAAATATCGCCTGCTATGCGAATCATGTCTCCCCGCTTCGGTGCAGGGACAAGCCTCCATTTTCTAAAAGCTGTTCTTGCTGATTTTACTGCTTCGTTCACGTCTTCCTGCCCGGATAGAGGAAATTCACCTATAATGTCATCGTGATTTGCCGGACTGATATTTTTAAATGTCTGTCCGGATTTTGCCGGCACCCATTGACCATTGATATAATTTTTGAAGATTTCCATTTTTTTAGCTCCTGAAAAAAATAAATTAAAGTATAATATTAAAATGTTTATTTTAAAATATCTGAAAAGTAAAAAAAAATATTTATTTTGTAAAGTCTAATTATGATTTATTAATTCAATAAATAAAAAGAAAAAAAAATTATTATATGGATTGTAACTTATGAAAAAAAGTCTGTTAATCGCAATGATTCTGTTATTTTTAGCTCTACCTTCAGGAGTGCTATTATCGGCTATCGGAGCCGTTGAAGCCTTTCCTGTCGCTGAAATTCTATATGCTTCGATTCCTTTCGACATTATGTATTGTTGAACTTTATAAGCTCTGTTTTCAGATGTTCTCTGTTCTTCTGCAGGCGTTCCCGTACTGTCCGAAAAACCGACAATACTAACATTCAAATTAGAATTAGCATAAAGAAAGGTTACGAGAGCATTCAGGTAATCCTTAATATCCTGGCTCATTGTATCGCCGGGATTGTACGAACTAAAAACTTTCGTTTTGCCAAAATCATATGATTGACTTTGAGCTGATAATATAAATAATAGAAAAAAAATCGGAATTAAAATTTTGTGTTTCATTAATTTCACTTTAATAAAAACAAATAAAATTTTTCTTAGTAAATTATCCAGCTAAGGCTTGCTCCCAAGCCGACGTATAATTTGCTTTCACTTATTAAATCGAAACTCAGGCAAGGTGTAAACACAAGGATTGGCTTTTCATCCCTGTAGATAAATGTTTCCCATCCTACTCCCGCCCTGAGAAAGAAATTCCCGGTATTTCGTGTAGGCTGCATTGCGGTCGTGTCGGGAACGGACCTGTTATATAATACTCTTTTAGTTATGGCAACTCCCGGGGTCAAATCCAGCCTCAATTTCAAGCCCGCCAAATCGTGCAAATAAAATGGAACTCCAACCATTATTTCGGTCATATCGGAAACAAGAAGTTGTGTATTCAAGCCAAATCCGAATGACGATTTAATCATTCTGTATTCATAATTTGCCTGCAAGGCAAAGCCGAACTTTTTATCTTCCGTCATCGAAGCCCCACCGGCATA
>DAHXMP010000229.1 GCA_027371665.1 Bacteroidota bacterium
CCTAAAATATTGGCCAGATGCAAAACTTCGTGGAATAATGAAAATTAATTCACCATCATTGTTTAATAATTTAGATGATATCCCTAAAAATAATGCATATATATTTGGTTGTCCTTTAATTATTGATTTTGCAGCTATTGAGCGATTATCATCAATAGATAATTTGAAATATGGGGGATTTGATATTATAACATCGAACTTATCATAATTTTCGAATAGATTCTGACAGCTTTCAAGAATTGGGGCATAATTCAAAACAAAATCAACATCATAAATTTTATAGTTTAATGAAACGTTAAAATCACTTGTCCACTTTTTCAAATATTCCAGATTATGTTCAAGATAGTGAATAAATACTTTATCAATTTCATAAACAGTTAATTCAATTTCTTTTAACTTTCCTTTACTCATAACAAGATGCTCAATCAAAGAACTTGAAAGTATCCCAATACCACAACCAGGATCTAATATTTTTAACTTCTCTTTATCATTAAATGAAAAAGTTGAAATAAAATTTGAAATTTCTATCGGTGTTAAATATTGTCCCAATCTTTTCTTTTTATCCTTGCTGCTTTGTATAGATATTAATGTTCCTACCCTATCCGCAAATTCTGAAGGTAATTCTTTTAATCCTGGTTCTATATCAAAAAATGGATTCATTTAAAAAATTTTATTCCTTTTACGCCTTGTTTATTTTCTGTAATTCCACCCGCCTGCATCTCTTCCGCCACATATTTATATCTTCACCGGGACGTTTGGGCAGCAATTCCCTTTCTCCTGCCGAGCGTCCTTCGAGCAGTTCTGCCGGAACACCCCTCTTTTCAAGTTCCGAAATTATAAAATCAACTCTTCTCTGCCCGAGCTGTTTATTGTATTCATCTGTTCCCACATCATCGGTGTTCCCAACGAAAATTATTTTCTCAATAAACTCTTTCGACTTCATAATATTGTCTGCAAGTATGTCCAGCGAGGCTTCCCATGTCATGTTCGATTCTACCCCGTTGCTGTCGAGAACGTACCTGTAGGGATTCATGTACTCGTCTGTCGGAAAATTCACTCTCAGGGTCAGCTCTTTGGGAACATATACATTTTTTGTTACATAAGTTACAGTATCAGTCGAATCAACCCTCATCGAGAACGCATCGAAGAAAAATTTCTGAGCGGATGCTACGATTTGATAGTCCTTGTTTTTCTCAAGATTGACTTTGTACTTACCCTCATCATTCGACTTCGTTTCTGTATAAATTGTATTCTCCGGAACTTTCTTAACAGTTACATCTGCTTTAGGAACCGGCTCATTTGTTTCTGCGTTAAACACAGTGCCTTCGAGGATATATGTAGGCTTTACCTTAGGAACTTCAGCTTCCTTCAGCTTTTTCTTTTCAACAATAATTTTCTTCGGATTGTAAACTTTTTTCCTTACAAATATGTCGAATCCGCCCTGCATCATCACCATACTGTTTTCTCCCGATTTCTGGTTCGAGGCGTAATAAAGCAATGAATCGTAGTCGCCGGGGCTCGATGGAAACAACTCATCTGCAGGTGTATTCAAAGGAGGCTTTAGGTTCTCGGCTTTCGAAAAATAATTTCCATTTTTTAGAGCCTCGATATCTCCCTGCTTAACATCCGCCCAAAATTTGTCCGAAATTTCTGACGAAAATATGTCATATCCCCCGACCGTCTCATGCCCGTTTGAGGAAAAGTATAGTGTCTTACCGTCTTTCGTAACATATGGAGTCAGTTCGTCGCACTTCGAGTTAACCATATCTCCGCAGTTAATGGCTTCGCTCCAGCTTCCATCGGGCATTTTCACGGAAAAGTAAATATCGTCACCCGCAGTGTCCATACCTATATCCGAAGAAAAGAAAAGCACATTCCCGTCCTCTGAAAGCGAAGGTTGAGACTCCCATGAATACTTGTTTTTATTTATGTTTTCCCCGGCAGGTACGACGTCTTCAAGCATATTCCCATTCAAATTCGCAAAATAAATATCCGAATTACCGATAATATCATTTACTTTCTCGGCGGCGAATGCCATACCGTTGCCACCAAACGTGAAGGCTCCGGCATTGCCTTCAAGTGGAACTCCAACTCCCGATTCCATCGTTCCCTTGTCGTAGTTCACCATACGCACGAGCATCACCTTTTGCCGGTTTCCATCCGAGTAAGTAAGCACAGCCCTGTTATACGAGTAAAACGCCAGCGACCACTCGTCATTCGGAGAATTGATTTGCTTCACACGCGAAAAAGTATAATAAAAATCCCGGTTTTTCACTGCATCCCAACTCGTGTCGTAAGGAGTGCCGTTCCACTGTGCCGGGTAACAGTCCTGCTGTGGCGGCGGCGGACATACAAGCTGTTTCGGCTCAGTATGCCACAAGGCACAGCCAGAAGCCAGGAATAATAAAAAAAACAGCCCCAACCGAAGATATTTAATATCTGCCATAATGCTATAAAAAACTCAATTAGCAAGAATTTATTATCAATCTTGCAATTTATACAATTTTTAAGATTAAGTAAAACAGAAAACAAATCAGAAGTAATTCAAAAAAAATTTTTTAAAA
>DAHXMP010000015.1 GCA_027371665.1 Bacteroidota bacterium
CCTGATTGTAAAATTATTTTGTATTTTTAAAATCAAAATTTTATAATTATTAAACAGCTTTTTTTAATAAATAAAACAGATAATAAATGAAAAAAGTAGCAGTTATAATGGCAGGCGGTACCGGTGCAAGGCTCTGGCCAAGAAGTACCGAAAAAAATCCAAAACAATTCATTCATCTTATGGGTGAAGGTACTATGATTCAAAACACGGTTACCCGGCTCGAGCCTATGTTCAATCCGGAAGATATTTATATCGTAACAACAAGAAGCCTGAGTGAATTATGTTACATTCAGCTTCCTCATATACCAAAAGAAAATATCATTAAAGAACCATTCCCCAAAAACACAGCACCCTGCTTAGCACTTGTTTCAATTATGATAGAGAAAAAATATACTCCGGATACAGTAATGTATGCTTTCCCGTCAGACCATGTAATAACAAATCTCAGGGAATTTCATCACAGCCTTGAAATTGCGGGAGAAGTAGCTTTCGAAAAGGGTTCTATTTTAGCCATAGGATTAACTCCAACAAGGCCTGAGACAGCTTTTGGTTACATCCAGGTTAAGGAAGGGCCAAAAGATTTAGGTGAATTATACGAACATGGTGTAAGATATACAGCCGCTTTTGCAGAAAAGCCGGATATTGCAACAGCAAAACGTTTTATTGACTCCGGGGATTTTTACTGGAACAGTGGTATATTTATCTGGAGAATTGATACTTTCAGGGATGTTTTTAAAAAATACCTTCCCGAACACAGCCGCCTTTTTAATAAACTGAGAAAAGTTATAGATAATGATAATTTTTATTCTTATGTGGAAGAAATATACAGGCAGATACAATCCGAATCCATTGATTACGCAATCATGGAAAAATCTGATAATGTTTTTGTTGTTGAGGCGACATTCGGTTGGAGCGACTTAGGTAACTGGGACGAAATTTACAGGCTTTCGATGAAAGATGGAAGGAATAATGTTATTGAAGGAGATGTTATTCCTATAAATGCTTCAAACTGTCTGGTCAGTTCTTTCGGCAAAATGATAGGTATTGTTGGAGTTGATAACCTAATGGTGGTCGAAAGTGAAAATTCCATTATTATATGCAGGCGAGGCCACACGGATGAAGTCATGGAAATAGTAGATTTTCTCCGAAGAAAGCAAATAAATAATTTTCTGTAGGGATATTGTGCCCGGAAAATATAAAATAATTGCATTCATTCTGTTTTCTTTTCTGTTTTTATCCTCGTGCGTGCCTTCCATTAGGTTTGCATCGCGTACTAATTCATCTGATGAAAATAATTACAAAACAGGTGAAAACTCAAAAGCAATTGTAGGCGAGACTTTCCGTGGCGTTGCATCTTATTATGCAGATGAGTTCAACGGAAAGAAAACTTCAAACGGTGAGATATTCGACATGAATGGGTATACTGCTGCTCACAGGACTTTGCCTTTCGGAACAAAAGTTCTTGTTACAAATTTGAAAAACGGAAAATCCGTTATTGTTCGTATAAATGACCGCGGCCCTTTTGCAGAAGACAGAATAATTGATTTATCAAAGGCTGCGGCGGAAGCTATTGGCATGATAAGTGACGGTGTTGCCGAAGTTGAAATTAAGGTAATAGAATGAAAATCGGTATTATTGAAGTTGACCATTACGAGCTTGCATATTCGATATGCAGGGTATTTGACTTCCATGAAAACGAAATTTCCTTTTTCGTCAGCGAAAAAATGTACGAACAATTATACAAAGGACTGGGCAATGCTTCTAAAAAATTCAAATGGTTAGTTAATGATAAAAACGAATCGCTGAAGGATTTTCTTAACCGGGCAAGAGCAGAAATAATAAATGAAAAAATCGAACTATTGTTTCTTAATTCCATTTATAATAATTATAATTTATATTCAGCATTAATTAATAAAACTAAAACGAGAACGGTTCTTACCGTGCACAATGTTAATTCATGGTTTAAACCTGTTTCGGATGGAATACAAAGCTTTCTCGATTATCGAACCAAAAGAAAAATCCTGAAAAACGTCTCTGCTATTAATGTCCTGGGTGATGAATTAAAGGATTATCTTCTATCTGTAACAAATATTAAGAAACCTGTTTTGAATCTTCCCTATTGTATCTATGAAAGCAGAAATGCAGAACCATCCGATAATAATCTATTGAAATTTGTAATACCGGGAAGCATAGATACAAGAAGAAGAGACTACATGCCGGTGTTGGATATATTTGTCAAAATTTATAAAGATTTTAAGGATGTAAGCCTGATATTGTCTGGGAAACCTGTCGGAGAATACGGAAAAAAAATTATCGAAATTTGCCGAAATTACAAGAAAGAGGGAAACAAGATTATTTTTTTTGAAGAATTTGTCCCACAGGATGAATTTGAAAAATACCTTGGTACATGTGATATGATAATTTCACCTGTTAGAAAATGCATGTTTTTCGGAAAAACAAGCGAAGAATATGGTTTATCAAAAGCTACCGGTGCCACATTCGACATGATTAAATTTGCTAAACCCGGGATAATGCCTTCTGATTTCAAGGTCCCTGGATATTTAAAAAACAGTGTTCTTACATACAAGAACATAAATGACCTATATGATATCGTAAACATGATTCATAATGACAGAAATGTTCTTAAAAACCTAAAGGAACATGCGATATCAAATTCTCTAAAATATTCTGTGGATAATGTCAGAAATATAATTCAGCCCCAAATTGAAGAAATTATGAAAATTGAAAAATGGTAACAATAATTGATTACGGAATCGGCAACCTCGGTTCGATACAAAATATGTTCAAACGTATCGGAGCTGACTCATTAATTTCATCGGATATAAATATTATTTCAAAAGCTGATAAAATTATTTTGCCGGGTGTCGGAGCATTTGACAATGGAATATCAAAACTGAATGAATATGGTCTGACAGAAGTTTTGAATCATAAAGCAATGGATGACAAGGTTCCGATTCTCGGAATTTGCCTTGGTATGCAGCTTATGACGGAAAAAAGTGAAGAAGGAAAACAAAAGGGATTAGGATGGGTCAAGGGTAAAACTGTAAGATTTAAATTTGAGGGTGAAAACAAAAAAATAAAAATTCCCCACATGGGCTGGAATACAATCGAAATTAAGGGGGAAAGCCCGGTTTTGAATAATATGAATCCTGAATCCCGCTTTTATTTCGTTCACTCTTATCATGTTGACCTCTACAAATATCCGGACTCACTCTGCCTGACTAATTATGGCTATGATTTTGTGTCATTCTTCCAGTATGCAAACATTATCGGAGTACAATTCCACCCTGAAAAAAGCCACAAATACGGAATGAAATTGCTCAGTAATTTTGCTGAAATGTAAATGAAATGAATTAATTTTGTAATTGATGATGACAAAAGCTGAATTTATATCGAGCTTCGAGAGTTTCCTCAGGGTGAAAACCATAAAATTACCCCCGTTATTAGTTACTACTATTTACTCAAAAGGGAGAAAAATGTTTTTGTCCCTACTTTCCCGGGAAAAGCCGGCTGTATCTTATGTTCCTCCCGAAGATGAAACCAGAATTCTCTGGGGCATCAAATTTAATTCTTGTATTTTCAATGCGGCAGGTATGTTCAAACACGGCGAGGGATATTATACAATGGCTGCCCAGGGAGCAGGGGCTTACTTGGCAGGAACAAGTACAGGATCATTCAGACGGGGTAATGAATCGAAAGGTGTTCTTCATCCGTTTATCTCTTATCCTTTCACCGGGGCGGCGTCGAACTGGATAGGCTTGCCGAATGATGGGCATGAAGAACTTGCAAGACGGTTGGCAAGGATTGATAAAGTCGAAGGTTGTCCTATCGGTGCAAGCATAAGTAATTCACCGGAAACAACAGATATAAAGTCACTCGATGAAATTATCTTTGGCTTAAATTTATTCAAATCAGCACAGGTTGATTTTATTGAACTAAACGAAAGCTGTCCAAATGTCCCTCATCAAGATTCAAATGGTAAGACTGTTTACGGACTAGATTTCAACCTGATTGAACGTCTTGAATATATAAGTGCAAAATTCATAAAAAAACAAAACAAAAATTTACCGATTATCGTAAAACTCTCGAATGATACCGAAGATAATCTAATTCATCCACTTCTCGATATACTTATTGAACTTGGCTTCAGTGGTTTGAATATTGGCAATACATCAACTGAATATGAACATTACAAGAGTAAAATCAATCCAAAAGATTTAGATTTATTTGAATACTTCACAAAAAATTTCGGCGGTGGATTAAGCGGGAGAATATTAAAGGAGAAATCTTTTGAACTTACTACAGCAGCGGCAGAATATATCAGGTCGAAAAATCTCAGGAATGAATTTCATATAATAAGAACCGGAGGAGTTGAAAATATTAAAGATATAAGACAATCAGAAACCGCAGGTATATCGTTGAATCAGTGGTTCACAGGCTATTTTGAAAACTTTGCACGCAACGGCCACGAACTATATAAAAAGCTTTGGGAAAGACATGAGTAGAAATACCCAATCTGCAAGACATTGTAACTGTTATTTTTTTTTACTGCATTAAGCTTTTTAAAAAATGATTAGGAAAATATACAACGATAAATTAAAAATTTTTAATGGCGAATTTGAGTTCATTGACAGTGGATTTTCAGATGGACAGTATAATATGGATTTCGACATACTAAGAACCCGGGAATTTTCAAACGGAACCGAATTACCAATGTTCAGGTTCTATGGCTGGAAACCCTGGGCAGTTTCTCTTGGAGCTAATCAAAATGATTCTGATATAGACAGTTTAACTTGCAAGTCGAAAGGTTACGATGTTGTAAGAAGGCCAACGGGAGGCAGGGCTGTTTTACACGCTAATGAATTAACATACTCGGTAGTAACTACATTAAATGATGAGTTAACAGTTCATTCAATATATAGAGAAATACATGATATATTGTTAACAGCTTTTAAAAGTCTCGGCTGCAGAGAATTAGAATTTGAAAAATCCCAGGCAGATTTCAGAAATTTATACAAAGATTCTGATATGTCCGTATCATGCTTTGCGAGCTCGGCAAGATATGAAATATCTTTCAAAGGTAGAAAAGTAGTTGGTAGCGCTCAAAGGCTATTCGGCAAAACACTTCTCCAGCACGGTTCTGTGTTACTTGGTAAAGGACACGAAGAAATTGCTTCTGTTGTTAATGTGATAGACGAATCTAAGAAATCAGTTTTACGGGAAAATATCCTTAGTCATAGTAGCACACTTGAAGAAGCTTCCGGAAGAAAAATAGGTTATAAAGAGTGTTTAGACGCTATTTACAGCGTGTTAATAAAATAACTTATATAAAATTCCTGCAACTTTTTTCAAAAAAAATTGTTATTATTAAATAATGCGAAGTAAGTTTTGTTACAGATTAAAAAATTACAAAAAA
>DAHXMP010000260.1 GCA_027371665.1 Bacteroidota bacterium
TTAAATTTTATTAATAAAAGATTTTGTCCTATCAATAAGTGCAGGGATTACTGAATAATCAACTTCAGTAAAATCTTCGTAATCACTTTCTTGAAGCAAATCGAATTATTGTGTAAATAATAATGAATCATCCTCAGAAATCAATTTATCTTTCACAAAATATTGATGAAAAAGTAGTCTGATACTAAACCGATAACAAGAATATTAGAATAATAATTTTTTCCTAAAATTTGTAAAAGTTTTTTACAAAATCTTAGGAGAAACCTTATCCGCATTTTAAAAGACCTTGATATACACTCGACTTGAGAAATTTCAAAATAATAACAACAGTAAAAAGCAATAATGATGTTATAGACTGGAAAATCATTCAGTCTGTTAAAAGTCATTTTGGCGTCAGTGCCGATGAAATCGCAAATATACTTAGTATAAGTCCTCAGAAAGTTTATAAAGTGGTAGAAGATTATAATAAAAAAGGCAATGGTTTTAAAAGGATGTTCATTGGGAAGGAAGACGCAATAAGACAAGTTTTCTAACATTGGAGGAAGAAACCGCTTTGTTAAGTGAATTGAGTCAAAAAGCTATGAAAGGATTAATTTATAATAGCCGGCTATGTAGTAAAGAAATAGATAAAAAAAGAACAAAGCGAAAAACATCTGATGATTAATTATGGAGGATATTCAAACGGCATAATTGGACTTAGAAATCACCGAGGCCACATCATCCGGAGATTGCTCCGGGTAAGCAATCTGAATTTAAAAACTTTAAAGATACATTGCAGCCGCCGAGTTATTGTTAAAGACCCGGGATAGTCGTCCTTTATATTTATAATCTCTATGAAGACAAAGGCACCCTTGTAGAATGGATTAGAAAATATATTTCCACAATTTTTATAAATCACTAAAAAGTTTTTGAAATTAAAAGGAATAAAAAGGTCTTTGATTAATTCAAATATTTTCTTACTTTAATTCAAATAATTGGGAACGGAAAAAATATATCAATATTTTTTGAAAAATCATTAATAGCACTTATTAAGTAAATAAGTTATATAAATAGATTCAAAAAAGTTTATGAACATTATTGGAATTAATTTATCATAAACCTTTAGTAAAATTTATTATTACTTGTTGGAGCAAGATATGAATGCATTTAAATTAATTGATTTTACTCAAAAGAAACAAATAACGATATTAATTATCATAATATCTTTATTATTTTCATTTGGTGGAATACTGTTTTATATTCATGAAAGCAACAACATTCGCAATGAAAAAAATAATGAATTAATGGCTATAGCTAATCTGAAAGTTAAACAGGTCGTGGAATGGTATCGAGACAAATTAAGCGATGCATCATCCTTATCCGAGTCACCTTTTATGATTCATGCCGTAAAACAAATAATAACTAATTCGAATAATCAAACTTTGAAAAAAGATTTCTTACAGAGACTTCGAGTAATATGCGAACGTCATCACTTTGATGACATATTCCTGACGACAGAATCCGGTATTATTCTATACCATTTGAATGAATATAACAATAAACTTGAACAAATCATATTAGGAAAACTTAAAAGTGCTGTAAACAAAAAGAAAATAATGTTCAGCGATTTATACATTGACCATACATATAATAAAATATATTATGATATTATAGCACCAATAATTGATAAAAATGATAAGGTAATTGCTGTATTTATATTGAGGGGGGACTCAAATGAAGATTTGTTTCCTCTTATCCAATCATGGCCATTACCAAGCAAAACTTCCGAATCATTAATTGTTAGAAAAGAAGGTGACAGTGTACTCTACCTAAATGAATTAAGGTATCAAAAGAATGCATCCATGAATCGGCGAATATCGCTTGAGAGAAAAAATGTACCGGCTGTCAAGGCAGTCCTTGGTTACAAAGGTTTTATGGAAGGCAATGATTATCGTAATGTCAGGGTTCTTTCAATAATAAATCCTATTCCTGGAACACAGTGGTATATGATATGTAAAATTGATAAAAGTGAAGCATATTATAATCTTTATTATTTTGAAGCTGCGACAGGAATTTTCATTTTATTATTGATTTTCCTTGCCGGATATGGTCTTTCTTATATATATAAGACACGTCAGCGAAACATTTTCAGAAATCTATATATAAAAGAAAAAGAACTCTGGCAATCACAGGAAGAATTTAAAACCACACTTTATAGTATCGGCGATGCCGTGATTGTAACTGATAAATCAAGTAAGATTAAAAATATGAATCCTGTTGCAGAAAAACTCTGTGGCTGGAAGGAAAACATCGCGTCAGGTAAATCATTGCAGGAAGTATTCAATATTATAAATGAAGAAACAAGGGAAAAAGTTGAAGACCCTGTTTCAAAAATCATTCGTGATGGAATTGTTATAGGATTGGCAAATCACACTCTTCTTATTTCAAAAGATGGAAAAGAGATACCCATTGCCGATAGCGGAGCACCAATAAAAGATGAGGAAGGAAATATTATCGGCGTAGTGCTTGTTTTCCGCGACCAGACAGAAGAGAGAAATGCCCAAAAATCTCTTATCGAGAGTATGGAACGTTATTACAATACTCTTGAAAATATGTCTGAGGGATGCCAGATTATTGATTTTGACTGGCATTATATTTACGTTAACCTGATTGCATCAATTCATGGCGGGAAAACAAAAGAAGAATTACTGGGGAAAAAAATGCCGGATGTTTATCCCGGCATTGAAAAAACATGGATGTTCTCAGTGCTTCAACGTTGTATGAATGATCGAATTTCGGCATCGATGGAGAATCCATTTGAATATCCCGACGGTTCTGTAAAGTTGTTTGACTTGAATATTCATCCTGTTCCTGAAGGCCTTTTTATTATTTCCGTTGATATAACCGAAACCAGAAATCGTGAAATTGCTCTTCGAAGGAGCGAAGAACGTTTTCGGAAAGTGTTTGAAGAAAGTCCTTATGGAATCGTTATTGTCGGAGATAATCTGCATTTCATAAGCTCAAACAAGGCATTTTGCGAAATGATAGGTTATACCGAGGAAGAATTGCAGGATATGACATTCAAAGAAATAACTCATCCAGAACATTTAGAGCAGGATATTGATGCAGTCTCTAAATTATATAATATGGAAATCTCCTCATATACAACCGAAAAAAGATATATTCAAAAAGACAAAAAAATTATTTGGGGTAAACTTGTTGTTACTGCTATTCGGGAGAAAAACGGCAAGTTCATGCATTTTCTTTCCATGATTGAGGATATAACAGAACGTAAAATTGCGGAAGAAGAAATCAGAAAAACAAGGGATGCTTTACAAAAAAGCGAATTTTTCTTCAGGCAATCACAGAATGCTGCTTCAATAGGCTCATACACAACGGACTTTATTAAAGGTTTTTGGGAGTCTTCAGAAGTTCTCGATGATATATTCGGAATTGACGAAAAATATAATAGAAATATAGAAGGATGGCTCAATATTGTGCATCCAGATGATAGAGAAATGATGAGTTTTTATCTAAAAGAAGAAGTGATTAAGAAACGGCAAAAGTTTAATAAAGAATACAGGATTATCCGTCAGAATGACGGTGAAACAAGATGGGTTTTAGGATTAGGAGATGTGGAATTCAATCCTGAAGGCAGCATTATCTCAATGATTGGAGTTATCCAGGATATATCCGACAGAAAGCTTGCCGAAGAGAAAATGAGAGCCAGCGAAGAAAAATACAGGCTATTAACTGAGTTTTCCTCTAATGCAATTTTGATACATTGTGACGGTAAAATAGTATATTCTAATCCTGCTTCCAAAAAATTATTGGGCGAATCTGTTCATAAAAAACTCGAAGGAATGCCGATATTAAATTTCGTATATAAAGATTTCATTCCTATTGTTAAGGAAAGGATTGATAAAATTGTAAATAAACAAGTTGATGTACCAATAATAGAAGAAAAACTTGTAAAATTCGACGGCACTGTATTCGATGCAGAAGTTACAGCCATCCCTTTTGTTTATCTTGGGAAAAATTCTGTACAGGTAATATTTCAGGATATTTCAGAACGAAAACTCGCTGAAGAAGCTTTGAGAGAAAGCGAAGCAAAATTATCTAATGCTCTGCAAATTGCTAAGCTTGGTCATTGGGAATATGATGTGATATCAGATTTATTCACATTCACTGATGAATTTTATGCGATGCTGCATACCGATGCTGTGAAAATGGGCGGTTATCAAATGCCGTCTGCCCGGTATGCCGAGCTTTTCGTTCATCCCGATGAAAAATCTTTAGTTGCCGAAGAAGTACGTAAATCTATTGAAACAACTGACCCGAATTATTCACGAAGTCTTGAACACAGGATAATCTATGCAGACGGAGGTGTTGGTTATATAACCGTTCAATTTAGAGTTGTAAAAGACAGTGAAGGCAGGACAATTAAAACTATAGGAGCAAACCAGGATATTACAGAAAGAAAGCTTGCCGAAGAATCAGTCAGGGAATCCGAGAAAAAATATAAGGACCTCATTGACAATGCCCTTATTGGTGTATATAAAACTAATCTGAACGGAGATATTTTATTTGCCAATGACTACATTACAAAAATTTTTGATTTAGATACAACAGAAGAAATGATTTCATACAACGTAACTTCATTATATAAAAATCCTGATGAGAGAAGAAAATCAATCGAACTAATCAAATCACAAAAAAAATTGGAAAATTATGAATTGGAACTAATCACAAAAAAAGGGAATAAAAAATTTGTTCTGATTAGCGAAACTTTTGAAAACGGCATTATGTCAGGAATGATGCTCGACATTACCGACCGAAAACGTGCCGAGGAAGGTATGAGAGTATCCGAGCAAAAATACTCAAATTTAGTAAACAATATCAACGATATAATCTATTCTTTAAATTCCGAAGGTATTGTTGATTACATAAGCCCTGTCGTTAAATCAATTTTAGGTTATGAACCTAGTGAAATCACCGGTAATTATTTTAAAAAATATATTTATCCCGATGATTACGATAATCTTTATAAATCCTTTGTAAGTGTTTTCAATGGCGAAAGCCGGAAAAGTGAATTCAGGATAGTATCAAAATCCGGAGAAATAAAATGGGTAAGTTCATCCAGCAAGCCAAGCTATGAAAACGAAACAGTCGTTGGTCTCTACGGAGTAGTTTCTGATATAACCGAAAAGAAGCTGTCAGAACAAGAATTGATTCTAGCTAAAGAAAATGCCGAAGAGGCAAACCGGCTCAAATCAAGTTTCCTTGCTAACATGAGCCACGAATTGCGGACACCCATGGTCGGCATTCTGGGCTTTTCTAAAATTATTATGAAAGTTAATGAACTTGAAGAAGCACGGGAAATAGGAGGAATGATTAACCTCAGTGGCAAAAGATTAATGGAAACACTTAATCTGATTCTAGATTTGTCATCAATCGAATCCGGTGTCATCAATCTTAAATATTCTGAAATTGAACTGATTGAAGAAATAAGAGAAATTATTGATATATTCAGGGCATCTGCCGCACAAAAAAACCTTAATCTTAATTTTAAATCGGAATTTAAGACTTTTATTATAGTAACAGATAAAAAAGCAATTGAAAGTATTTTGAATAATCTTATTAATAATGCAATCAAATTCACATCTGAAGGAAGTGTTACGGTTTCATTATCCGAGGAAAAAGTGGAAAGACAATCATGGGCTGTCATCGAGGTTATAGATACCGGAATTGGTATTGCCGAAGAAAACTATAATACGATATTTATGGAGTTCCGCCAGGCGAGTGAAGGATTAGGCAGAAGCTTTGAAGGTACGGGGCTCGGGCTGACATTAACAAAAAAATATACTACACTGCTTGGAGGTACAATAACAGTTAAGAGCAAGGTTGATGAAGGCTCGACTTTCACAGTGAGATTACCAATAAGTTCCATTAATCAATTAATTCCTGATTTCCTGTGTTGCAAAGATGCTGTTCTTACTTTTACCGAGAT
>DAHXMP010000017.1 GCA_027371665.1 Bacteroidota bacterium
TTTTTTGTAAATTTAATTATATCGAAATAACGAATAACAAAATTACGAATAATTTGTTTTAACTGAAAGATTATTTCTTCTTAAATAATAGTTCAAACGATTAATTAAAAAATTTTTTATGATAATAATTATGAAAGGTGAGTAAGAAGAAAAAACCGAAATATTCAGAAAATAATTAAATACATAATTATAGTAATAGATAAAGTAATAATAACGGTTAAACTTTTTATATATATTTGCGTCAAATACTATAAGAAAAGATTAAGAAGTCCATAAAGGGCATGATTTGAAAAATAAATTACTCCGTTAAATAAATAATGAAAAGGAGGGAATTAAAATGAAAAAGATTTTATCAATGCTTGCATCAGTTGCGGTTATCGGGATTATTTTAACCGGTTGTTCTACAACAAATACAGGTGAGGATTACTTCGGCTACTCTCCTAAACACAAAGTACAGGAACCGGATGTCAGAACCATTTATGACAATAATAATAATAATGCAGATGATAATCAGGGAACCTGGCAGAATCCGCTTTCTGATAATTATGATAATACTTATTCAAATGCCGGAGGGGTTTATAACAGCTACAATCCCTTGTATGTACCTGTTATAGTGCCATGGTGGTACAATTATTACGGATGGATGTCTTATCCATTTTACCGCAGGCACTATTATTCAGGCTTTTATATTAGTTTTGGATATTCACCATTTGATGATTATTACAATGACTGGTATTCTCCATGGTATGATTACAATCCATATTACGGGTATTATTGGCCAACTAATACTTATTACGGTTATTACGGTTGGTTTCGTCAGCCGTATTATGCATATAACCCCGGTCCTGCAGTCCCGAGAAAAAACAGAAATTTTGGACCGAGTAGGGATGGTAATGTCCTGACAAATTCCGGTACCGGTGGGGATTGGAGAATTAACAGGACAGGTTATTCCGGTTCCTCATCATCAGGTTATAGTTCCGGCAGAAGGACAGTTTATAACACAACACCGGGTTCGGTTTACAGTACAACAGGCAGTGTATATTCGTCCGGCAGCGGGAGATACAATCGTTCAGGTAATGGAAATACCTCGAATGGTTCAGTTTATTCGCAGAGCGGAAGCAAATGGAATTCAAACTCGGGTACCGGCTATAACAAGTCAGGTAACAATGGCACAAACAGGAGTTTTTTCAAAAATGGTGCGGATAATGCTAATCCCGGCAATCAGAGTGGAGGTCAAATGAACAGAAACAGCGGTGCAATAAAAGGTAATCCGCCAAGCTGGAAAAATGAAGGCGGTTATAACTCCGGCAGTGCAGTGAAAAGAAGCTTTGGCAAAAGTATTGAAAGAAGCACTCCGGCTTATACAAGACCTTCGGGTGGGATTAGTTTTCCATCATTTAACCGTTCGTCCGGCGGAAGCAGGAATTCGGGAGGCTATTCTGCTCCGAGCCGTTCAAGTTCAGGTTCGTCCAATCGTTCAAGTTCGGGTTCAAACGGCGGTTCAAATCGCAGCAGGAGATAATTATGAATAAGACAGCTTTGATTATTGTAATATTTGTTATTTGCTTTTTAGGTGCTGAAAACGGGGTGCATGCTCAATATATCGAGGATGCACTCCGGTATGCTATTCCTAACGGAATGATTACTCCTCGTGTTGCTGCGTTTAATGTGTCATATAACGGCTTATCCGATGATATCGGTGCCCTAATGTATAATCCCGCTGGATTAACCCTGCCGCAGAGTTCCGAATTATCCTTTGGATTCGGATTTACAAGGAACAACACTGAAACGGAGTTTATGAACCTTAAGAATTTGCTTCATACTAATAACGGCTATTTATCCCATTTCGGGTTGCTTTTTCCGATGGATAACGGCAAACACAGGGCTGCAATTGGTATAGGGTACTTTCTCGAAAGCAATTACGATGATGATATGAAATATGATGCTTTTAATCCGACTTCAACTTATATTGCAAACGAAGCTCAATTCGGACCAAGAAGCTTTAATGACAATTTTGCAACATTTCTTAGCTTAGCTAATAGTCAATTTAAAACACCTCTTACCGATAGTCTTCAGCAATCAGCTTTTATACAGGAAAAGGGAGGTTTGCATAATATTACAGGCGGAGCGGCATTCGATTTAAATGATTATATTTCAGTCGGTTTTACAATAACCGGTAAATGGGGCAGTTATTCTTATTCCAGGGATTATAATGAAACCGATGTCTTAAATAAATACAATTATTTTGACACAAATTTTACAAATATTGATTTTAACAATTTAAATATAAATGAATCAATCACTGCTGATATTTCCGGTGTTACGGGTTCTCTCGGTATTCAAGCCAGGATTCTCGATTTTATGAGGTTTGGTGCAACAATAAAATTCCCAACATGGTATCAGATAAATGAAAATTTTTCTCAGAAAGCTACAGTCTTATATGACAACGGAGATGTTTCCCAGACACCTTATGATAATGAGGGACAAACTTCTTATCACATTACAACCCCTTTTGTGTATTGTGCAGGTATGTCATTTTATGCACAGGGACTGACTTTTACGACAGGAATTGAATACATGGATGTATCACAACTCGTTTTCAGTGATGCCACTACCGATGTTCAAAATTTGAATATGTATATTGCACAAATGCTCGTGGGCCAGGTAACTTGGGGATTCGGTGCCGAATATAAAATACCATTAATGCCAATATTTGTAAGGGCAAGCTATGCTAGCACAACCTCTCCATACAGCCAGGATATTCCAAATGCATATTTATCATATTTTTCACTTGGAGGAGGAATCCTTTTTGGTGACAATATAAGACTTGACGGAGTATTCAGGTGGAAAGACGTGTCACAATTGAGAACTAACTATGGCTCGGGGACAAATGCCTCAACATATATTTTTACAACTATGCCTTTGGATATAGGGCTACAGTTGACATACAGGTATTAAATTATTGTATACACTATGTTCTTACAGCCATCTTGTTCCTAAAAAATTCAATTATTATTGGAGTTATTGATATTAAAATAATCACGAGCACTACATAGCTGAAATTGTTTTTAACAAATGATAACTGACCGAAGAAGTAACCTGCAAATACAAATATTGTTACCCATAAGAAAGCTCCTGCCATATCAAAGGGAAGAAATTTACGATATGCCATTTTACCGATTCCTGCAACAAAAGGGGCGAATGTCCTTACAATTGGTACAAAACGGGCAATTATTACAGTTTTTACTCCATATTTCTCGTAGAATTTATGTGTTTTTTCAAGGTATTCACGTTTCAGAAATCTCACCTTTTCAGTGAAAACCCGCGGTCCAACATAATAACCAATCCAATAGTTTGAATTATCACCCAAAATAGTTGCCGTTAAAATTATAATATAAAGAATGAACGGATTAAGAGCTCCGATAGCTGCAAATGAACCTGCTGCAAACAGAAGTGAATCACCGGGTAAAAAGGGTGTTACAACCAGGCCTGTTTCACAATATATCACGATGAATAATATTAAATAAGTCCAGAAACCATATTCAGAGATGACACTGCCAAGATATTTATCAATATGAAGAAAAATCTGGAAAAGATGTACGAACCAATCTAAGAAAGAAGCTTGTAAAAAACTGAAAATCGAAGCAAATAATTCCATTAAACTCTGCTATTAATTAAACTCTAAGATTAACGAGACCAAATAACAATTATTGCAGTTAATGAGCAATAATAACATATTTGAAGATTTTTTTTAAATAAGACTTTTAAGTCTGAAAAATTTATTAATTTTGTATTTTAACTTTAGGTTGTTGAATGAATAATGTTTTATTAGCAGGAATTATAATTGTCAACTTTGCGTTGATTTCATATACAATAGGTTTCATAACAGAACAAAGAAAGAGGCATGTAACCGGCATTGCTCTTACATTTATCAGTATAGGAGTTGTTTTGGATTTAACTTCCACAACGTTTATGATATTAGGCTCAAAAAATACTCCCTTTACAGTCCATGGTTGTTTAGGTTACGCTGCACTATTGGGGATGCTTTTTGATGCCATTTTCCTATGGAGATTAAAAGCAAAGAGCGGTAAAAATTCCGAAGTTCCTAAAAGACTACATGTGTATTCCAGGTTAGCTTATATATGGTGGATTGTCGCCTATATTACAGGTGCCATACTCGTTGCTGTTAAATATCATTAATCCTTCAATCCATTGATTAATTTTGTTAAGTCTTTACTGAAAATTTTTTTTGATTGAAATTAATTAGTTTTATGATGATGAACAGGTTTAAAAATATAGATGTGTACAGATTTTTGGAAGTACAATGGGAGGGCATACTCTAAATTAATTTATATAGTGCTTGCAGCATTTTTTTTTACAAATAGCAAATATAAAATCCGACCAAGCAATTTCATTTCAAAGGTTATGCAAGATATGGCAGTTATAGTACCTGCGATTTTACAGGTGATGCTCAGGCACCTGCAACAGGATATAATATAGATACATCCTGGGTAACGACTGCATTGCCAACAGGTTCAGGCAACGGCTGGTATAATTATGACGATGTTAACCATCTCATTCTTCCCATTCCCGGTGTTGTCCTTGTTTTTAGAACAGCCGATGGTAAGTATGCAAAGATGAGGATTGAGAATTATTATAAAGGTAATCCTCAACTCGAGTCTCTCAATGATTCCAGCGTCGCAAGGTATTACATATTTGAGTATGTCTATCAACCAAATGGGACGACGAAATTTTAATAATTAATTAGTCGTTAGTCGTTTGTCTTTAGTAACTATTACTATCGGCTCCCGGCTAACGACTATTGAATAATAACTATTAACTAAGGCCATCAACAGCCGCCGATAATACGTTTTGGTTTTTTCTCTTTGTTGTTTTTTGCCCGCGGTTTAAATTCTTTTAATATTATTGGAATTTGTTGTGACGCATAAATTCTAAACCGGTTCGTATAAATTTCTTCCTTTGTTTTTGGATTTTCCATAGGCTTATAATTTAGAATTGATGCGACAAAATTGTTTAATCCACCGCGAAGAATTCTTACGTGTTTATAACCCAGTTCGGTTGCTATAATTGCCATTTTTCGCTCAGTTAATTCATCATCCGCAATAAAGATGCTGATTTTGTTTCTAATACTAAGTGTTTTGTAGGCATCTTTTTCAAATAATCTATTAATAGTCATGCTTGTCGTTCGTGGTAAAGGGAACTGTTCCTGTTCTTTTTCAGGCCTGAAATCAATGCCCTGGTATTTATCGCATTCGAGTATTTTTGTCAGGCATAATGCAAATTCATCAACATTCATCGTGTCGAGCGGGTAAGAATTAACATAGTTCAAATTTTCAATTTTTTGAGTTAGATTAGCTTTTCTATCCGTAAAGACGAAGGCGGATAAAGCTAAAACGACACCTAAGAGTCCCATACTGATATAATAAGGAGTAAAGCGGATTGCTGGTTTTTTTATTCCATTTACTTTATTTTCGATTATTGAGGTAAACCAGAAAGAAATGAGTCCTAATGCGACGAATAAAAATGCAAAAAGGCTTTGTGAAATTCCAAGCGTTTGGAACATCTGCGGACTTCCCATATCTGCCGCTTTATAAAAATTTTCAAATAAGGGATAACCTTCGCCAAAAATAAATACTCCGGCAATAGTACCCCCGATAAAAATCATAGCGTCAATTTTTCCTATCGAAGCGGCACATATACTTGTGCCAGGGCAGAATCCGCCAATTACAAATCCAAGTCCCATTATTAGTCCGCCGCCAATGGCTGACCAGAGGAAAGTTGGATTAATGTACATTAAGCTCACATCGAGCAGTCCAAAATGGTCCAATGCAATAACACCGAGCATTGCCACTAATCCCGCCGTAAAAAATACCCTCAAAACCGTGAAATCATAACCATAAAATAAGCCCACTAATTTTTTTGAGGTGGAAAAACCTGCCTGCTCGAGTATTGCACCGAAAAAGATGCCAATAATCATAGCGACTATAAAATTCATATTATTACTAATTATATCCGGCACTAATGGTCCCATAATAATTTCTCCTAATTAAATCCAAAACTTTTTAAAGAAATAAGCAAACATATACGCACCGCCAAAGATAGCAAACATGGTGATGATACCACCGGTGGACATGACTGCCATGCCGCTCAATGCTGCGCCGCTCGTACAGCCACGCCCTAATTGTGAGCCTATACCCCAGAGCATGCCGCCGATAATTGCACCGGCTACTCTCATTTTAGTTGTGGAACGCGGGCCTTTTTCAAATTTTAAATCGAGTCGGTTTGAAATCAAACCGGATATAAATGCACCAATAATTACACCGGTCATTTCAAAAACCAACCAATTCATCATTGGGCTTTTCCCGGGATGTTCGGCAGAATATTCTTTATAGAACTTAGCACTTCCTGTATGAGTCGGTGCAACGATTTCTGCTCCGGTTACCGCAACGCTTTTGAATGCTCCGCTTGCACCTAGTCCGCGTCCTGTTATGTAGATTGTTGCAACGAGCAGCAAACCTAATAAAATCCCTGCCAGGTAAGGATTCATATAATTTGTATTTTCATTCATTTTACACCTATTATGATATTAATGATTCTTTTTTGTCAATCATATCTCCTCGAGCTAAGTCTGAGGGTTTGTTTTCTTCTGCTCCATACTCTTCTAATTCTTCATAACCTGTAAGCATCGCTCTCAAATTTGAAGTTATTGTCTTACCTGTCGTAATTAAATACAAATGAGTTATAATAAATACAACAAGCAAAATTGCGGCTATTGTATGAAAGATTGCTATGTATTTCAGAGTGGAAATGTTGATTGAATCTACACCGTATCGTGTCGGGTAACGGTAGAACATATATAATAACCCGGAGGTTAAACTTAAAGGAATTACGAGAATTTTTAATCCAAAGTATGTTAATTTTTGCAGTGGATTTAATTTGCTCAATACTGTTTTTTTGGTGGGGTGTGGAGCATTTCTGAATATCCCGAAAATATAATAGTTGAGTTGAGACTTTATATTTTTAAATGTTGGAACATATTGTCTCCATTCGCCTGTGGAAAAGTGCCAGAAAATAGCGAAAACAATTAATATCATAAACATGTACGCCGCTATATTGTGGTATCTGACAGCATCGCTATACCCCAGGAATGAAAAAGAACCGTGAATCTCAAATCCGGTGAATGCAAGGAAGAATATCAGAATTGCCTGCATCCAATGCCAAAATCTTTCGAATGCTTTATAAATATATACTTGCTTTTTGTTCATTTCACACCTTTTTTATTTTTTTTGAAGAAAATATACGTAATGCACCATGTGCTAATATTCCGAAGAATGTCAATACTATCAGCCATGTCCCTGCGGTATCAACAAAGGTTGAATAATCACGCCCCGGCATATAAAAATCTTTTAGTTTTGCCAATCTGCTGTTATTTCTTGTATGACACTCAATACATTGCACGGATTTTTCCTTTGCTGAAACCATATGATTAACTGGCCAGTACATTTCAGTTTTGATAAACGAGACTTTTCCGCTGAATGGCAAACCGGCGTCTTTCATTCCTACCTCCGATGCAGTAACCCAGTTGAAATCCTTCCAAAATGCTCCTTCGCCTTTTTCAGTCGAATAAAGTTTTGGTTGAATCAGTATTCGGTTAATCGGGTCATAAGGCTGTTTTGCAATGTGAATTTTTACGGGGATAATTTTTGCTTCCGGGTCGTTGTACGAACCATGCAATTGATTAAGCACGAGAGGATGCGTTGTATCATTAATAACATCCCCTTCTAAATAATGCGAAGCAGTGCCATCAAACCAAATGTAATCTGGTTTTACATTTTTTTTCCACACAAAGTTACCTTTGATTGACAAATATATGTGGTTACCCATGCTGTCATCGAGTTCATAAGGCTGTCCGTTATTCAATTTTCCTGCAGTTGACCAATCCCAATACATTTTTGTTGCATTGACCTTAGCATAGATTGGAATATGACAGGTCTGGCAGGCAACTTTGTAGGTGTGTTCATTTAAAATGCTGCTCTGGTGAGGAGTTTCGCCATGGCATTGCTCGCAATTGTTGCGATTTAGATTCATCGAGCTAAGCGAATATAGTTTTCCTGAAATAACGTGCTGTTTTGTTGTATGGCAATCCACACACTGCAAATCAGCCCCCTCGGCGTCCATGTGAATATCTACATCTCTTGCAGGTTCAAACATTGACATTTCAAGGTCTCCGTGTTTCACGTTGTTACCGCCCCCGCCGTAGAAGTGGCATACTCCGCAGTTTGTTCTCTTCGGCTTGCCAACACTTTGAGCAATTTTATTATAATCGAGTCCCGAAGCCGGGGCTCCGCCTTTTTCTTGTGCCTTAGCATATGTTTCTGTCTTATCATGGCAAACAAGGCAGTCAATGTTCGTCGAATCAGCAAAAACCTTACGGGTGGAATCCATTCCATATCCAATGTGGCATTTCGCACAGCTCAATTCGTTGCCTTTTGTTCCTATACAAAAGTTATTGATTGCATTTGCCTTACCTAAATATACGATACCTTTGCCTTTGATATATTCGGCTCTCTCCCAATTCCAATGATTCGAATTCATTATTTGATGGGCTGTCATATTATGACAGCTTTCGCAAGCTTCAGTAACCTCCTGGGGGGAGTTGAACTTCTTTTTCAAAATTTCAAACTTTGAATGGTCAACATTTATCGGAGTCTTCTTTTCGTATTTTTCTTTCAGCAAAGTTAATTTTGATTCCTCCTTCTCTTTTGGAATTAAAAGACTGAATACATAAAATCCGATTAAGACAATTAGAACTAGGCCTAAAACAATTTTTTTCATAATAACTATCTATTATTTTATTAACAATAATTTTCATAAATCAGTAAGAAATTATTTTTTTGATGTATATTTGATAATTTTTTCTTTTATCCTGTCACATTCAACATCTCTATAAACAGAACAGGAATAACAATCAATGTCCGAACAGATATTATCAATATGTTTGTAAGTCCAACAAGGTTGAGTGCCATTTTGATAAGCGGAACATTGTGAACGTTCATTATCGGAACATTGCTTCTCAATCCAACAGGGATAAAATGATAATATTCTTTGTATAGCTGATATTGAGTATTTTTTGTTGTTAATTTCTCGTCGGATACAACGCAATCTTTCAATATCGAGCTCAGAATAAAGCCTGTTTTTCCCTTCAACTTTGTGTGGAATTATTAACCCGGCTTTTTCATACATCCTGATAGTATGGACCGAAATAGTAAGCAATCTCGCCGCAGAGCCAATGCTATATATTGGTTGAGTGGAATCTAATATTTCCGAATTTTTCATTATAAAGATTTAAAAATATTATTAAAATTGATATTTATAAATATTAACTTTTTACAATTACAAATTTAAAAAACAGATTTGTATTATGCAAGAGGAAAATTAAATAAGTCAATGAAAATTATACAGATATTTTATATTTGCCTAATTTATTTATTAGCGTTTACTAAACATTTAACAAAATAATAAGAATATTTTCATCAATTTAATCGCTTTGAGGTTAATAATAATTTTAAATCACAACAATTGTGTGTTATTAAAAAAATTGAAATCAAAATTGAAATAATTTATTTTTTAAAGATAAAATATACAGCAAGAAGTAGAAAACCGAATCCAACAAAATGATTTAATTTGATAGATTGGTTTTTGAAAAATATTAATGAAAAAATTGTAAAAACAATTAATGTTATTACCTCCTGTAATACCTTTAATTGTACTAAGCTAAAACTTCCACCGTTCCCTATATATCCATAACGGTTAGCAGGTATCTGAAAACAATATTCAAAGAATGCAATTCCCCAGCTAATCAAAATAATATAGAAAAGATTGAGCCTGTTAAAACCTGCCTTATCTACTTATCGCTCAATTATGGCACGAGAGGATGCGTTGTA